>JASIGD010000207.1 GCA_030045295.1 Streptosporangiaceae bacterium | reverse complement strand
CGGGTGAGCGAGGCGGATCCGCGCGAGCGCCACCGGGGCATCTCGCACCACAGCCTGACCGCCTACGGACGGGTCGCGCTGGCCCGGGCGGACGTGGTGGTCCCCCGTCTGCCCGGCGAACTCGGCGCCCGTATCGCGGGCCAGGCCGCCCGGCTGGCCGCGCGGCATGCTCTGGTCACCGTATCCGTCGACGGCCTCGAGGCGGCGCTGCGGGCGTGCCCGGCGCCGTTGTCGACGATGGGCCGCGGGCCGGATAAGGATCTCGCGTACTTCCTCGCGGCGGCGGCGGCCGGGCGGCACGCCGGCCGCCTGTGCGCGGGGAACCGCCGTTCGCCGACTAGTCGGTCGGGGCCTTGAGCGCGTCGATGATGTCGACGACGAACACCAGCGTGTCGGTGCCTTTGATGCCGACCTGCGACGCCCCGGCACTGCCGTAGCCGTCCTTGGGCGGGATCACGAGCATCACGCGGCTGCCCACAGTCTGGCCCGCCAGGCCGGTGTCCCAGCCGGGGATCACCTGCTCGGGCGATGCGTCCATCACGAAGCCGAACGGGGAGTCAGATGACCAGGAGGAATCGAAGACCTTCTTCGTCCGCCAGATGTAGCCGGTGTACTGCGCGACGATGTACTGACCCTTGGCGACCTTGGGGCCGTTGCCCTTGATCAGCGTCTTCGCCACCAGCGCGGTCGGCGGCTTGGAGGACGGGAACGTAACCGTCGGCGCGCTGCCCGGCTTGGCGGAGACCGTCGGCAGGCTGCCCCCGCCGTTGGACTCGGTCGTGCCCGACGCGGATGCGGTATCGGAATAGGACTTGATCACGTCGATGACGAACACCAGCGTGGTGCTGCCGGTGATGCCGAGCTCGGAGTCTCCGCTGGTGCCGTAAGCGTCCGCGGGCGGGATCACCGCGAGGATGCGGCTGCCGACCTGCTTGCCGATCAGCGCGGACTCCAGGCCGGGGAGCATGGTGCCGCCGATCACGGTCGGATTGCTGGTGAAGGTGTTCGCCTTCAGCGAGGAGCTGGTCCCGTCCCAGAAGTAAAGGACAAAGTTCGCGGCCAGCGCGTCTGACTTGGTCAAAGTGGCGCCGGTGCCGTGGATGATCGTCTTGACCGTGAGCTTGTTGTCCGCCTTGAGCTTCGGGATGGTCACGGTAGGCGTCTTGCCGAACGCCCCGGTCACGGCGATCGACGCATTCGAGTTCGCGCTCGAGGAAGCGGTCGGGGACGAGGCCGGCTTCGACGAGCCGCAGCCCGCCAGCACCAGGCAGGCCAGCAAGGGAACGGCGATGATGGCCAGGAAGCGTCGCATGAAAACCTCAATGGTGGTGGACGTAGCGCAGTCAGCCTACCCTGCTGGCCAATCGGGAACGACCCGTGCGGAATCCGCGATCCCGCCGCGGTCTCGCGCGTCCGGAGGGTCGTCGGCCCGCGGGCCGCGTGCTCACATGCCCGCGATGAGCTTCTCGACCCGTTCGTCCACCGAACGGAACGGGTCCTTGCACAGCACGGTCCGCTGGGCCTGGTCGTTGAGCTTCAGGTGCACCCAGTCGACGGTGAAGTCGCGGCGCTTTTCCTGCGCCCGGCGGATGAACTCGCCGCGCAGCTTGGCCCGCGTGGTCTGCGGCGGGACCGACTTGGCCTCGAAGATATCGATGTCCCGGGCGGCCCGCTCCACGGCGCCGGCCCGCTGCAGCAGGTAATACAGGCCGCGGCCGCGGTGCACGTCGTGGTAGGCCAGGTCCAGCTGGGCGACCCGCGGCGAGGACAGCGGCAGGTCGTGCCGGGCCCGGTACCGCTCGATCAGCTGGTACTTGGTCACCCAGTCGATCTCCCGCGCGATCATGTCCAGGTTCCCGGTCTCGATCGCGGCCAGCGCCCGCTCCCACATGTCCAGGACCGTCTTGCTGACCGGGTCGGCGCCGTACTTGTCGGTGAAGTCCCTGGCCCGGCTCAGGTACTCGTACTGGATATCCAGCGCGCCCAGCTCGCGCCCGTTGGCCAGCCGGACCCGGCTGCGCCCGGTCATGTCGTGGCTGACCTCGCGGATGGCCCGGATCGCGTTATCCAGCGTCAGGTCCCGCATCATCTGCCCGGCCTCGATCATCCGGAGCACCAGGTCGGTCGCGCCCACCTTCAGCAGCGTCGTGGTCTCGCTCATGTTCGAATCGCCCACGATCACGTGCAGCCGCCGGAACCGTTCGGCATCGGCGTGCGGCTCATCGCGGGTATTGATGATCGGCCGCGACCTCGTGGTCGCCGACGACACGCTCTCCCAGATATGCTCGGCCCGCTGGCTGATGCAGTACACCGCGCCCCGCGGCGTCTGCAGCACCTTGCCCGCCCCGCAGATCACCTGCCGGGTGACCAGGAACGGGATCAAGATGTCGGCCAGCCGGCCGAACTCCCCGTGCCGGCCGACCAGGTAGTTCTCATGGCAGCCGTAGGAGTTCCCGGCCGAGTCGGTGTCGTTCTTGAACAAGTAGATATCCCCGGCGATGCCCTCCTCGCGCAGCCGCCGGTCCGCATCGACCAGCAGCCCCTCCAAGATCCGCTCGCCGGCCTTATCGTGCGCCACCAGGTCCAGCACGTTATCGCACTCCGGCGTCGCGTACTCCGGATGACTGCCCACGTCAAGGTACAGCCGGGCCCCGTTCCTCAGGAATACGTTGCTGCTGCGGCCCCAGGACACCACGCGCCGGAACAAGTAGCGCGCCACTTCGTCGGGCGACAGCCGCCGTTGCCCGCGGAAGGTGCACGTGACGCCGTACTCGTTCTCGAGCCCGAATATTCGCCGATCCACATGTCAAGGCTACGTCCGGTCGCCCGCTAACAACAGCATCGAGCCGTGCTGGCCGCTGTCTTAGCGGGGTCGGGCGAGCAGGTTCTGATCCCAGACCAGCACCGTGTACGGGCCGATCCGGTAGGTATGCGCAGGCGGACCGTACGGCGCCAGGGCGGCGGCGCTGGGCTCCCAGTGATTGAAGAAGCCGGGCTGGCTGTCGGTGACAACGAAGGTCGCGCGGTGCAAGCCCGGGTCGTACCAGGAGCCTTTTGACTCCCATAGATACGGCTGCAGCGTGCCCGGCTGCACCGCCCTGACCGTGACGGCGCCGTCGCTGCCGACCGTGACGATACTCGACTGCCAGTACCCGCTCAGGCCCTCGGTCAGGTGATGCGCGGCGAGGAACGCCGCCAGCTGCTCATTGGCGGGCGGAACCGATGGCTGGGCGGCGGCGTAGCCGAGGCTGGCGGCGTATCCGGCCAGCAGCGCCGACGCCAGCCCCAGCCGCCAGCTGGGTCCGCGGAGCCAGCTGGCCTCGGCGCCGCGGAGGCTGGCCGCCAGGGTCCGCCCGGCCAGGACCGCGCCGAACGGCAGCACGACCGCAAACTCCCGCGCGTTCAGGTCGGTCGCGTTGGCCAGCGTGCTCGGCACGTAGACGGCCACGTTGAGGACGATCGCGACGAGCAGGATCTGGCTGACCATGTCGGGCCAGCTGAAGAACTGCCGCGCCACGCGCCACATGGCCCACGCGACCAGCGCCACCCCGGCCAGGTGGAGCAAGGCGAAGGCCATCTCGGCCGCGGGAGCTTGCGGCTTGGCGCCGAACAGCGCGAGCAGCCCTTGCCCGGTCACCCACGCGTGCTTCGGCCATGTGTGCACCGGCGCCAGCTGGTACGCCAGCGGGTGCAGGATGAACGCGCCTTTGCCCCGGAGCAGCCGGTTAACCAGCGAGGCCAGGCCCCAGGCGAGAATCGCCGCAATGGCCAGGGAAATCTCGTACCAGCGCGCTCGCAGGCCCGCCGCCAGCCACCGCGGCGACCCGTCGTCGCGGTGTCGGCCGGCGCGGGTCGCGCGGATGACGCGCGCGGCGCATACCGTGACGAGCGGGATGATCCCGACCACGAGGGCGAGCGGGTCGGCCACCAGCACCCAGGTCAGCAGCAGCCCCACGGCCGCGGGCACGGCGTAGCCTCGGGGGGGACGACCCCGGCCAGACCCTCCCCGCTCACGGGGGGGCTGCCCGCCCCTCCGTTCCCCCCCGGGGGAGAGCTGCCCACCTCCCCGTTCCCCGCTGACCGGTCCGGCCAGGTCGATGATCAGCCAGATCAGCATGAGCGGCACTGCGGTGCCGATGTGCCCAACGGACAGCAGCAGGACGAAGACCCCCACTCCGAGCTGCGGCGCGACCATGATGCCGGCCGCCAGCAACATCCGCGGCCAGGCGGCGCGGCCGACGGCCCTGCCCCTGGCCAGCAGCGCGGCGAGAAGCACGGCGAACGTATAAGTCATCGCCGCCGCGACATGCGCGGTGTCCGCGTGCAGGCCAAGCAGACGTTCGAGCATTGCGTACTGCGGCAGCTCGGTCGTGTAGAACGAGACATCCGACAGGTACCAGCCGTGCAACAGCATGTTGCCGTGCAGCATGTCCCAGGACATCAGCAGGATGTTCGCCTCGTCGGAGTTCTCCGGGTACGTGCGGGACACCCGGAGGTAGGCGAAGAACAGCAGCGCCACGGCCAGCGCGATGCCCGTCGCGGCGAGCAGGCGGCGCTTGACGGCCCGGCCACCCTGGACGCGAGGGGGCATCTGTCGCTGCGCGGCCGAACCGGCACCGTCGACGGGAACCCCTCCCGGATCAGACGCGCCGGGAGCCGGGACGGCGGATCTCTCCGGGATTCCGCTTTTCGGCACGGCGGCCACCATGTCCTTCGGGCTCGGCTCATCGCGGGCGCTGTCCGTACCACCCTGGCTGCGAATGGTACCCACGGTAGTCTGCCGATGCTGACTGAAGTCGGTCATCAGGACGACCGGCAGCGTAGCCTGGCATCGCTCTGGTAGGCTGCGCGGCTGGGCAGAATTCAACCCTGCCGCCGAGACGGCCATGGTGGAGGCTCGCGGTTGCAGCTTACTTCGACGTCGGAAAAGGACAGGTCCCTCCGCCAGCGCAGTGCTTCGCAGTGGTCCGGGCTGGACCGGCCGATCGTCCCGGGCGTGATCGCCTTCCTCGGCTGGCTCGGCTTCGTCCTGGCCCGCTGGCAGGTCTGGGCCAAGGGGCATCTCAGCCTGTTCATCATGGCCGGGCACGTCTACACGCACCCCGGGCAGCTCCCCCGCGGCCTGCTCCTCGTCCCGTCCGACGGCTACGACGGCCAGTTCTATTACCGGCTCGCGCTGGACCCGGCGAACTGGAGCAAGACCGCGTTCGGCATCACCATGGATCAGTCCTACCGGTACACGCGTATCGGATACCCGGTTCTCGCCTGGCTGGTCTCACTCGGCCAGCATCAGTTCGTGCCGGTCGCCCTCGTAGCGGTCAACCTCGTCGGCGTGGCGGCCATGGCCTTCCTCGGCGGCATGTTCGCCCGCGACGCCGGTCGCCACGCCTTGTGGGGGCTGGCTTTCGCGGCCTACTTCGGCCTGGTCGTCAGCGTGGGCCGGGACACCGCCGAGCCGGTGGCCGAGGCGTGCATGCTGGGCGGCCTGCTGGCCTACCGTCGCGAGAAGTACCTGCTGGCCACCGCCGCGTTCGCCTTCGGAGCCATCACCAGGGAAACCATCTTGCTCGCTCCGGCGGCCATCGCCGTCACCCGGCTCATCGCGATGGCGCGCGGCCGGGCCCGGCCCGGCCTGGCCGACCTGACCTGGGTGGTGCCCGCCGCCGCGTACGGTGCGCTGCAACTGGCGGTCCACTTCGTGGTCAAGGGCGAGTTCCCGCTGATCGCGAGCAGCGACCGCAACCTAGCTATGCCGTTCAGCGCGATGGTCCATGCGCTGAACTATGACATCGCGCACATCACCACCAACCACCTGGGCCTGATCGACATCGACCTGCTTGAGTACGCGACACTGGGGATCTTCATCTTCGCCGGGCTTGCGGTGCTGTTCGTGACCTCCGCGCCGGCCCACGAACGGATCGCCTTCATATTCTTCGTGCTCCAGCTCGGCCTGCTGTCCAGCCAGATCTGGACCAGCACGTTCGGCGAGGGGCGCCCGCTCATCGAGCCCTACCTGATGGCCCTGGTACTCCTGATCGCCACGCCGCGGCAGTATCTCTCCTGGCGCTACCTCGGCCCGATCGTCGCCTGTGCGGTGCCGGCGCTTTTGGTGGTGGCCAGGCGGCGCATCCTCTACATGTGACCCGACCGGGCGGCCGGAAGGGCCACTTAGCCGGCCTTCGGATCGTGCCGTTCTTGATCGCGTTGGCGGGTCAGGCCGGTCCGTGCGCCGGGAAGTTACCAGTTGGTGGCGATGTACTTCGTCTCGGTGAATTCCAGCAGCCCGTCGTGCGCACCCTCGCGGCCGATGCCTGACTGCTTCACGCCGCCGAACGGGGCCGCGGGGTCTGACACCAGGCCGCGGTTAAGGCCGACCATGCCGGCCTCCAGAGCCTCACAAACCCTCAGGCCGCGGCCGAGGTCGCGGGTGTAGACGTAGGAGACGAGCCCGAATTCGGTGTCGTTGGCCCAGTTGACGGCGTCGGCCTCGGCGGTGAACCTGACTATGGGCGCCACCGGGCCGAAGATCTCCGTCTCGAGGATGCCCGCGCCTGCCGGGACCTGATCGAGCACCGTCGGCTGGTAGAAGTAGCCGCGCCGCTCGGGCACTCGCCCGCCGGTGACCACCTTGCCGCCGTCAGCCGCAGCGGACTCGACGAGCTCCGCCACCTTGGTCCGGGTCGGCTCGTTGACCAGCGGGCCGACGTCGGTGGCCTCGTCCAGGCCAGGCCCGACGACCATGCGCTCGAGCCGGGCCGCGAACGCCCGGCTGAACTCATCGGCGACCGCCTCGTGCACGTAGAAGCGGTTGGCGGCGGTGCACGCCTCGCCGCCGTTGCGCATCTTCGCGATCAGCGCCCCCTCCACGGCCGCGTCGATGTCCGCGTCTTCGAAGATGATGAACGGCGCGTTGCCGCCGAGCTCCATCGAGCAGTTGACCACCGTGTCCGCCGCCTCGCGCAGCAAGATCCGGCCGACCTCGGTCGACCCGGTGAAGGACAGCTTGCGGACCCGCGGGTCGTTCAGCATCGCCGACACGACGGCGCCGGACTTCCGCGAGGGCAGCACGTTGATCACCCCATCCGGCACGCCCGCCTCGGCCAGCAGGCCGGCGATGGCCAGCGCGGTCAGCGGGGTCTCCGAGGCCGGCTTGAGCACCACGGTGCAGCCCGCGGCGAGCGCCGGCCCGATCTTGCGGGTTGCCATCGCGGCGGGGAAATTCCACGGGGTGACGAGCACCGACACGCCGACCGGCTGCCGCATCACCAGGATCTTGTTCGCCCCGGAGGGGGCCTGCATAAGCACGCCTTCCATCCGTACCGCCTCTTCGGCGTACCAGCGGAAGAACTCGGCGGAGTAGGCTGCCTCGGCTTTCGCGTCGCGCAGGGCCTTGCCGTTCTCGGCGACCATCAGCCTGGCCAGGGAGTCCGCGTTCGCGGTCATCAGCTCGAAGGTCCGGCGCAGGCATTCCGCGCGCTGTCGCGGCGGGGTCGCCGCCCAGCCGGGCAGCGCGTCCTGCGCCGCGCCGACCGCGTCGAGCGCGTCCGCTACGGTCCCGTCGGCCACCTCGGCCACCTCGTCCTCGGTGGCCGGGTCGATCACCGGCAGCGTGCCGCCGCCCCGCCCGCCGGTCCACTCCCCGCCAATCAGCAGGCCAGTAGGTACTTCGATGCCGACCAGTTCGGCCAGGTTGCCGCTCACGTGTCCTCCCAAAGCGGGGTCTGGGGATAGTCCCCCAGACGGGGGTCACCCGGGGGTCGCCCCCCGGGGGCTAACGCAAACTCTTGTGCACGGTCTCGGCGATCTTGTCCACCGAGGGCAGCACATGATCTTCGAGCTTATCCGCGGCCGGCAGCGGGATATGAGGGGTGGTGATGCGGACCGGGGGGCCGGTCAGCGCGCCGAACGCCTCTTCCGCCACGATCGAGACCAGTTCCGCGCCCCACCCGCACAGCCGCGGATTCTCCTCGACCGTGAACATCCGGCCGGTCCTGGCCACCTCGGCGAGGATCGTCCGCGTGTCCAGCGGCACCAGCGAGCGCACGTCGACCACGGTCGCCTCGATGCCGTGCTCCACGGACAGCCGTTCGGCCGCCGCCAGCGACCTCGGCACCATCGCGGCCAGCGCGAGGATCGTCGCGTCCCCGCCCGCCCGCAGCACGCTGGCCCGGCCCAGCTCGTCGATCACCTCGACATCTTCCGGCACTTCGCCCTTGGTCGCGTACAGGCCCTTGTGCTCGAAGAACACGACCGGATTGGGATCGCGGACGGCCGCGGCGAGCAACCCCACCACGTCGCGCGGGTTCGACGGCGCGACGACCTTCAGGCCCGGCACCGCCATGGCCCAGTTCTCCACCGACTGGGAGTGCTGGGCGCCGAACCGCACCCCCGCCCCGTTGGCGCAGCGGATGACCAGCGGCAGCGCCACCTGGCCGTCGGACATGTACCTGCTCTTGGCCATCTCGTTGGCGATCAGGTCCCAGCAGACGGCGAAGAAGTCGCTGAACATGATCTCGGCGATCGGCCGCAGGCCGGTCATCGCGGCGCCCATCGCGGCGCCGAGGATGGCCTGCTCGCTGATCGGGGTGTCGCGGACCCGCAGCGGGCCGAACTCCTCGAGCAGGCCGACCGTCGTCTTGAACACCCCGCCGGCCGCGGCGACGTCCTCGCCGAGGAATACCACGTTCGGATCCCGGCGCATCTCCTGAGCGATCCCCCGGGCGACTGCCTCGCGGTAAGTGATAGCTGCCACCACGCCTCCGTTCGGTATCAAAGTGACGGTGAAATCCGGCGGGATGCCGGGGGCCGGCGGGTCATGTGATGACAGCGATGACCGTGGCCACGGGAACGGTCTGGCCCTGCGGGACGCGGATCTCGGACAGCACGCCGGTGGCGGGGGCGGGGATCTCGGCGTCGACTTTGTCGGTGCCGATCTCGAGCAGCGGCTCGCCTTCGGTGACCGCGTCGCCGACCTGCTTGAACCACTCGTTGACGGTGCCCTCGTCGACTGTCTCCCCCATCCGGGGCATGACGACCTCGGTCACCATCAGTTCCTCCAGGCGTGGCCGCCGTCGGCCCACACGTTGGTACCGGCCAGTTCCAGGCGCGGCTCCGGCCCGGCCTTGGCCTCCTCGGTCGCGCGGTCGACCGCCTCCCGTGCGTCCTTGTCGATCGCGTCGAGGACCGCCTCATCGACGCCGCGGCCGATCAAGACCGCGCGGTACGCGGCCAGCGGGTCCCTGGCCAGCCATTCCTGCACCTCGGCGGCGGGCCGGTACTTGCCGGGATCGGCCCGGGAATGCCCGCCGTGCCGGTAGGTGACCGCCTCGATGAGGGACGGGCCCGCGCCGGCCCGGGCTCGGGCGATGGCGGTCTGCGCCGTGCGGTAGACCGCTTCCACGTCGTTGCCGTCCACCACGACGGGCTCGAGCCCGTAGGACGCGGCGCGGTCGGCCGCCGGCCTGGGCACCGCGGTCACCGACCCGATCGCGGTGTACTCCATGTACTGGTTGTTCTCGCAGATGAAGATCACCGGAAGCTGCCAGACGGCGGCCAGGTTCAGCGCCTCGTGGAAGGCGCCGATGTTGGTGGCTCCGTCGCCGAGGAAGCAGACCGTGACCTGCCCGGTGCCGCGGTACTTCGCGGACCAGGCGGCGCCGTTGGCCACGACAAGCTGCGCGCCGACGATCGCGTACGCGCCCATGACGCCGCGGGAGACGTCCAGCAGGTGCATCGAGCCGCCCTTGCCGTGCATGAGGCCGTTTTCCCGGCCGAGGAGCTCGGCCATCACCGGGGTCATCGGGGTGCCGCGGGCGAGGACGTGGTTGTGCCCGCGGTAGGTGACGAACATGTAGTCGTCGTCGTTCATCGCCTCCGACACGCCCGCCGCGACCGCCTCCTGGCCGGTGCCGAGGTGGGTCGTCCCTTTGACCAGGTTCTGCAGGAACAGGTCGTGCGCGCGCTTCTCGAACAGCCGGATCCCGGCCATTTTCCGGTACATCTCGAGCGCGGTTGCCTCGGGTACGTCGGTGTCTATTTCCGGCACGTGATCGCCTCGTCAGTAGGGGTTGGTGACGTACAGGTCCTGGGCGGGGAACTTGGTCAGGATCTCGACCCCGCTCGGGCCGACCACGACCTCTTCCTCGATCCTGGCCGCCGACCGTCCGTCGGTCGCCGGGCAGTAGGTCTCCAGCGCGAACACCATGCCCTCCTTGATCTCCAGCGGCGCGTCGAGGGAGGTGAGCCTGGAGATGATCGGCCGCTCGTGCAGGGCCAGCCCGAGCCCGTGCCCGAACTCCAGGCCGAACGCTGTCTTCTCGTCCGCCAGCCCGATCTCCTGCGCGGTCGGCCACAGCCTGGCCACCTGGTCGGTGGAGACGCCGGGCTTGATCATCTCGATCGCGACGTCGATCCACTCGCGCGCCTTTTTGTAGGCGTCGCGCTGCGGTTGCGTCGACCGGCCCACCGCGAAGCAGCGGTAGTAGCAGGTCCGGTAGCCGTTGTAGGAGTGCATGATGTCGAAGAAGGCCTGCTCGGCGGGCCTGATCATGCGGTCGGAGAAGTTGTGCGGGTGCGGGTTGCACCGCTCGCCGGACACCGCGTTGATCGACTCCACGTCGTCGGAGCCCATCTCGTAGAGGCGCTTGTTCGCCAGCGCGACGATCTCGTTCTCCCGCACGCCGGGGCGCAGCGCCTCGGCTATGTCCTGGTAGGTGCCGTCGACCATGGCGGCTGCGGTGGCCAGCAGCGCGATCTCGTCCCTGGACTTGATCTCCCTGGCGTCCAGCATGACCTGCTGGCCGTCCCTGACGTCGATCTGCTGTCGTTGCAGCTCGAAGAAGGTGGGGACTTCGGCCCAGTCCACGCCGACCGGTTCGCCTGCCACTTGCGCGTTGGTGAGCCAGTCCTTGATCTCCGCGACCTGCTTGGCGGTCAGGCCGGACGCGGGCGGCGCGGCCCCGCGCATCGTCGTGTAGGAGGCGATGCAGTTCTCCGGCTTCAGCCACGGGCAGTACATCCGGTGGTGCACCGCGGCCGAGCCGAAGTCCCACAGCACCAGTTCGCCGGTGCGGGTGTACAGCGCGTACCGGCAGAGCTTGTCCCTGGTCCACTCGCCGATGGCGACGCCGGTCAGGTACCTGATGTTGTTGTTGTCGAAGACCAGCAGCGCGCCCAGGCCGGCATTTTCCATGGCTTGCCTGGCCCGGTCGAGACGGTACTGCCGTAGCCGACCGAAGTCGATCCTCTCCTCGAAGTCGACATTCATCCGGCCTGGCGCGGGGGCAAGGGGAAGTGAAGGTACGGCCATGGGAGCTCCTTTGCTCGTGCACCACAATCCAATGACGCGTGCAGTGAGACTGTCAAGGTTGTGGCGAATGGCGTGCAGTGTAGATTTACATCATGTCGGCTGACTTCGACCCGGGGACCGGGCTAGGTCCGCGGC
>JASIGD010000206.1 GCA_030045295.1 Streptosporangiaceae bacterium | reverse complement strand
CGTGGACCTTTGCCACGGGACCACACCCTCTGCGGCGCTGCGAGAGATACACCCTAGGCCAGCCACCCAAGCGCGCAGAACGGTCAGATCTGGATCGCCCGGCGCTTGATCGGCATCGAGCCGATACCCGCGCATAACGAAAGCGGCTATGTGCGCGCCGATGGCAGCCAGCGCTGCTCACGGCGAGTGACAGCCGTTTCGACACGTTAGCGGACAGATCGCCGAATCGACGCGGGTCGGCGCCAGCGTCAGTGAGGCGGGTGGCCGCGCGCAGATCACCCGTTCCCGGGCGCCGCCGCGCCTTTCAAGCCGGCCTGGGCCCAGGGCGGCCGACGAGGCTGGCCAGGGCGGCCGCGGCTTGCTCGGCGAGCGGGGTGGCGTGCCGGTCCTGGTAGATGCCCAGCGCCGCGCGCAAGCTGGCCTCGGCCTGCCCTGGCGCGCCGGCCAGCCGGTCCACCTCGGCCCTGGCCATCAGGGTCTCGGCCTGCAGGACGGCCCAGGAGGTCGGCGAGACGACCGCCGCCGCCTCATCCACCAGGACCCGGGCAGCGGGGAACTGGCCGCCGCGGGCCAGTATCCTGGCCCGGACCGCCCGCCACCGGGCCTGGGCGTCGATGTCGCCGGGCTGGGCGGCGGCCTGGGCATCCTCGGTCATCTGCCGCGCCTCACCTTGCCGATACCGCGCAGCTATCCGCCCTCGCCGCCGCCGCCGGGCGGACTTGCTGCCGGGCAGCGCTGGGAAGTCGGGCTGCTCACCCAGCTGCTCGCCGAACTGACCCGCAGCGCTCCGACGCAGCCCGCCGTCCGGGCGGCTCTCGGCGAGCTGCTCGCCGCGGCGCTACCCCGGATCGTCCAGCTGGCGGTCACCGGCGGCCACGCCGGGCTGGCCGACCTGGCCAGTCTCGCGCTGCAGCTGGCACCCCAGCCCCACCTGGCCGCCCCGCTCGCATTCGAGCTCGCGGACTTTCTCGGCGAGGGGGGCCGCGAGGGCCGGGCCATCGAGCTACTGGAGACGACGATCGCCGCGGCCGAAGGCGACCCGGCAGTTCCGGCACCAGACCTGCTGGCGATGCGGCGGCTGCTGGCCTGGCACGTTGGCGAAAAGATCGGCGGGCACGGAGACCCTAAACGGGCACTGGAGATAGCTCGCCGTGTCGTGCGCGACAGCACGACTGTCTATGGTCCGGCTCACCGAGAAACGCTTGGCGCCAGGATCACCTTCGCACGCCAGGTCGGCGCCACCGGAAACCCACGAGAGGCGCTCACCATCGCCCGGGAGGTTGACGCCGCAGCCACGGCCGCGTTCGGCGCCGATGACCGGACGACGCTCAGCGCCCGCTTCGAGGTCGCCGTTTGGACCGGGGTGGTGGACGGCGCCGCCGCGGGCGCTGAGCGCTGGGCCGAGCTGATCCGCCAGGCGGAGCGGCTCGAAGCCCCACCGCAGTCGCTGATCGCCGACAGCATGAGGAATCTCGCTATATGCCTGAGCGAGTCCGGCGAACACACCGGAGCCATTCAGGCCAGCGAGGACGCCATCAACCTGACCCAGCAGCTATACGGCGTCACACACATACGCGTGCTTCAGAAGCGGCTCACCCACGCGTGGGTGGTCGGATCATCCGGTGACCCCCAAGCCGCCGCCGATCTCAGCGGTTATCTGGCGGACGAGTGCGCCGACATCGTCGGCGAGTCGCATCTGACCACCCTGGAGACCAGATACGCAGCAGCGCACTGGACCGCCGCAGCCGACGACCATGCGGGTGCCGCGCGACGTTATAAGGCTCTTTTGGCCGACTTCGCCGGAGTCCTTGGCGACGATCACTTGCTGGCTCAGCAGTGCCGCATCGAGCTTGCCGAACTCAAAGAAGATCCCGGGCCGCCGCCCGGGGACGAATCAGCCCCCGGCGTTCGAGCCAAGAGCTAGGACGGCGGGAGCACGCGCTCACCGCGCGCGAGGAAGCCGTCGAAACCTAGCGGGAGCTGGCCCAGGTCCGTCCGGACGTGTTCCAGCCCGACCTGGCCACGCCGCTGAACACCCTGCCGACCCGGCTCGGCAATCTGGGCGGGCGGGAGGAGGCGCTGACCGGGATCGAGGAAATCGTCACCATCTGGCGGGAGCTGGCTGCAAGGTGGCGCGGCGCCTACGACCACCAGCTGGAGCAGTCGTTGCAAGTTTTTGCCTAGCTTGAGCACGCCGAAGATCCCGGCAACGCATCCTCGCAGGAGCCGTCGGCGTGATAACGGTCCGTTATCACTTCCTCAGGTCATGGCTTTCGTACCGGCTGCCCGACGTTGTTGTCTGTCCCACGGTTGCGGCTGCAGAGGCGAGGCCCAGCGAGTGTTCCCACACGACGGACGTGCGGTAGTCCGGGACGTCCCTCATCGCAGATGCGGACATTCGTCCCGGGTGTGCCGATGCATAAAAATACGGTCCGGCCGACGGTCTGCAGGACCGTAACGGGATCTGCCATGCGGCCAAACAACGCGAACAGCTCGTGACAACTGCGCGCGTAGCCGTCGTTCTGTACTGGGACAGTCCTTGCGGCAGGGTCTGTTGGAGGTACGCAGAACGGCATGATCTGGACGTGGCGGGCCTTCGGCTGTCCGCTTGGGACATACGGCTTTACTGCGTTGGCTGGGGGTGTCAGCCTGGACGGGTGAGGGTGATGGTCCGGTATTGCGGCACGCCGGCGGGCCGCGTCGCTTACTCGACGTGGGGCGCTGGCCCGGCGCTGTTGTGCGACTCGGGCTGGATCAGCCACCTGCGCGGGCAGCTGGAGCTGTACTCCTTCGGCAGCTTCGTGGAGCGGCTAGCCGAGCGGTTTACCGTGATCCGCTATGACAAGCCCGGGTGCGGTTTGTCGGACCGGGACGGGATCGATCTGTCGTTCGACGGGCAGGTCGCGGCGGCGCTGGCGGTGGCCGACGCAGTGGGCGCTGGCCGCTTCCGGGTGTTTGGTGCCTCGCAGGGCGGTCAGCTCGCCGCCGCGATCGCGGCGCGGTACCCCGACCGGGTCGAGGCGCTGGCGGTGTACGGGATGTGTGCCAGTGGCGAGGACCTGGCGCCTGCCGAGGTCCGGGAATCGGTCGTGGCGCTGGTGCGGGCCCATTGGGGCCTGGGCCTGAAGGCGCTGGCTGGGGCCTTCGTCGCGGATCCCACCGCCGAGGAGATGGAGGCGTTGACCCGGTTCGAGCTTGTCAGCGCCTCGGCCGCCGTGGCGGCGAGGATGCTGGAGGTTTATTACGACACCGATATCAGGGCGCTGCTCCCGCGGGTGCAGGCGCCCACGGTGGTCTTGCACCGCGAGGCGGACAAGGGCACCAGGTTCAAGCTGGGGCGGGAAGTCGCCTCGCTTATCCCCGGGGCGACGCTGGTTCCGCTGCCGGGTTCGAGTCACCTGTTCTTTCACGGCGACTGGGTCGCGGTCTTGGATGCGCTGCTCGGTTTCTTGTGTGAGCCCGTAAGCGGGGGGCCGCGGCTGACCGGCCGTGAGCTGGAGGTGGCCGACCTGGTCGCCGCGGGGCTGACCAATCATGCCATCGCCAGGCGGCTGTCTGTCGCGCCGCGGACCGCGGAGGCGCATGTGGAGAACATCCGGCGCAAGCTGCAGGTGCGCTCGCGGGCCCAGATCGCGGCGTGGGTGACCGAGCACCGGCTCCAGCCTCGCCCTCCGGCGTCTGGGTAGTTCGACCGATGGACCCGGCGGCGCGCCCGGCCCAGCCAGGATTACTGCGGCGAGCGTGCTGGTAGTTCACCCGATGGCCGCCTGGGCCACGCTCTTTTAGCGTCAAAGTATGTCATACGCCATCAAGCCGGCCCGCCGTCCGGCGGGGAACCGCACGGACCGCGCGGCGGCATCAATCCGGGTCGGCATGTTCCCGCCCTTCGGGCTGCTGGAGCAAGGTGCCGGCACTGCCCGCGCATTCCTGGCCCGCGCCGAGAAGGCAGGCATCGACCACGTCTGCTGCGGCGACCACGTCAGCTTCGCCGGGGCTGGGTTCGACGGGCTGGTCCAGGCCACCGCCCTGGCGCTGCTTCACCCCACCCTGCCCGTCTACTGCGGCGTATACCTGCTGCCGCTGCGCCACCCCGTCCTGGCCGCCCGCCAGCTCGCCGACCTCGCCCGGCTCGCGCCCGGGCGGCTCATCCTCGGCACCGGGATAGGCGGCGAGGATCGCCGCGAAGTCGCGATCTGCGGGGTAGACCCGGCCACCCGGGGACAGCGGATGAACGAATGCCTGGCCGTCGTCCGCCAGTTGCTGACCGGTAAGGCAGTCACCTTCCACGGCAGGTTCTTCGACCTCGATGAGGCGGTCATCGCCCCCGCCCCGGCCGAGCCTGTGCCCCTCATCGTCGGCGGGCGCTCCGACGCGGCGATCAGGCGCGCGGGCCGGCTCGGTGATGGCTGGCTGGGTATCTGGAACTCCCCGCGCCGTTTCACCGCCGCCGTCCAGATGGCAGCGGACGAGGCGGCCCGCGCGGGCCGTCCCGACCCGCCGCGCAGGCACGCGATGCAGGTCTGGTGCGGGCTGGCGGACTCCAGGCAGGCCGCACGCGCCTGCCTCGCGCCGGCGATGGAGGCCTTCTACCAGCTCCCGTTCGAGCGGTTCGAACGCTACTGCCCCTACGGCACCGCCGAGGATATCGCCGAGTTCCTCGCCCCCTACGCCGCCGCAGGGTGCACCGAGTTCAACCTCATCCCGCAGGCACCCGACCCCGGCCAGGCCATCGCCGGCGCGGCCGCGGTCAAGAGACTGCTGGCACCGCGATGACACAGCCCCTTATCGTCTCGCCCCGCTTCTGCGGCCCCCCGGGCACCGGCAACGGCGGCTACGTCTGCGGGCGCATCGCCGCCCACCTCGATGGCCCCGCCGAAATCACGCTACGCCGGCCACCTCCGCTGGCCACACCCATGACCGTCGAGCGCGACGGCGAGGGCTCGGTTCGCGTCCTCCACGGCGGCGCCCTGGTAGCCGAGGGCACCGGCCTGCCCGATGGCCTGGCCATGGAGCCTCCCGGCCCGGTGTCGATCCCGGACGCCCGTGCTGCTGGCACCCGGTGCCGGTTGCGGGTCCACCCCGACGAGCACCCCTTCCCCGGCTGTTTCGTGTGCGGGCCGGACCGCGCGCCCGGGGACGGGCTGCACATCCTGGTGGGACCGGTCGCGGGCCGGGACCTGTCGGCCGACGTCTGGTATCCCGGCCAGGCGCTCGCCGACTCAGACGGTCATGTCCGGCCCGAGTTCGTGTGGGCGGCGCTCGACTGCGCCGGCGGCGTCGGTGCGCTGAGGGATGCCGCCGGTGCCCCGCCGTTCGTGCTGGGCAGGCTGTCCGCCCGCCTGATCGCCCCAGCCAAAGCGGGCGAGCCGCACGTCGTGGCCGGCTGGCGCCTGGGCAGCGGCGGCCGCAAGATGACCGCCGGCTCGGCGCTGTTCACGGCCACCGGACAAGCAGTCGGCGTGGCATGCGCCACCTGGATCCGGCTCAGCGGCGGCAAGCATCACCCGCCAGGCTTACCGGCGGCGGGCACAGCCCGGCTGCAGGGCCGGGACCGGATCGCCTTGCCGTTCAGCGGGATGTAGCGGGCACCGGTCCCTTGCGGTGTTCCTTGACCTCCTTCGCCGGGGGGATCGTGGTGGTCTTCCACGCCGATAGCCATCCTCTCTGGGAGAACCGCACCACGGCCGCCCCGAACAGATCCTGGCTCGCCCCATCCGGAAGATTCGCGCGTGTTCCCCGCACCGGTCGCTGGCAGCCTCAGGCCCGCGAGGTAGCGTCTGACCCTTCACGCTCACGGCGGGCAGGTGGGCGCGGGAATGAGTAACCAGGCAAGGCGGCCACGGCTGGTCGGCCGGTGCCGGCGGGTGTGCTGCCGGCCGCGGTGGCGCGCGCGGTGCTCAGTAGGTAACGGTGATCCGCCGGGCGGGCCCGTCGACCCGGACCGTGCCGCCGTAGGGGATGACCAGCTGCGGGTCGGTATGCCCGAGGTCAACATCGAAGACCGCCATTGCCTGCGGAGCGTATTCCGCCAGCGCGCGCAGCACCGCCGCCCGCTGGCCGGCCTGGTACCTGTCGCGCTCGGCGGGCGGGGCCGGGTGCTCGAACGACCACGCCTTGGCCCGCCCGAGCAGAACCGCGCCGAACTGGCCGAGCAGGTTCCGCTCGCCCATGCAGCGCAGCATCCGGTAGACCTCGGTGGCCGGCGGCAGCTCCTCGGAGGTTTCCAGGAACAACACGCCGCC
>JASIGD010000205.1 GCA_030045295.1 Streptosporangiaceae bacterium | reverse complement strand
CAGGGCCCGCTCCACCGTTTCCTGCGGCGAGAGCCCGTCGGATACCGCGGTCATGTCACACCCTCCTCGACCGTGTTGAGTATCCGTACGCCGCGCATCAGCACCGCCGGGCAGCCGTGGCTGACCGGCGCGACCTGGCCGGGCTGGCCCTTACCGCAGTTGAACGCTCCGCCCAGCACGTACGTCTGCGGTCCGCCGACGGCCTCCATGGCCCCCCAGAAGTCGGTCGTGGTGGCCTGGTAGGCGACGTCGCGGAGCTGCCCGGTCAGCCTTCCGTTCTTGATCTTGAAGAACCGCTGGCCGGTGAACTGGAAGTTGTACCGCTGCATGTCGATCGACCAGCTCTTGTCGCCCAGGATGTAGATGCCGTCCTCTACCCCGGCGATGAGATCGTCGACCGACGGGCCGCCCGCCGGGGCAGGCTGGAGCGACACGTTCGCCATCCGCTGCAGCGGGATGTGACTCGGGCCGTCAGAGAACGCGCAGCCGTTGGACCGGCCGTAGCCGCACTTGCTCGCCATCCTCCGGTCGAGCTGGTAACCGACCAGTTTGCCCTCGCTGATCAGGTCCCAGGACTGGCCGGCCACGCCCTCGTCGTCGTAGCCGATGGTCGCCAGGCCGTGCTCGGCGGTGCGGTCGCCGATGACGTGCATCACGCCGGATCCGTACTGCAGGGTGCCCAGCTTGTCCGGGGTGGCGAACGACGTGCCGGCGTAGGCGGCCTCGTAGCCGAGCGCCCGGTCGAGCTCGGTGGCGTGGCCGATGGACTCGTGGATGGTCAGCCACAGGTTGGACGGGTCGACCACCAGGTCGTAGTGTCCCGCCTGGACCGTCGGGGCCGCCAGCTTGGCGACCAGCAGCTCGGGTAGCTCGGCCAGCTCGGCGGCGAAGTCCCAGCCAGCGCCGGTGAGGTACTCATATCCCCGGCCGACCGGCGGAGCGAGCGTCCGCATGGTGTCGAACTTGCCGTCCTGGCTGACCGCGATGGCGGTGACCACCGGGTGCAGGCGGACCCGCTGCTGTATCGCCGTGGTCGCGCCGTCGGAGTAGAACTTGCACTCCCTGACTTGATTCAGCGACGCGTCGACGTGACTGACGCCTTGGTGGCTGAGCAGGGCACTGCTCCAGTCGGCCAGCAGGGCCACCTTGTCTGCCAGGCTGATCGTGAACGGATCGGTCCCGTACGCCGAGACCCAGGTCACGTCGCCGTAGGCGGGCTCGGGAGCGAGCTCGATGGGTTCGGTGTTCATGGCCGCCGCCACCTCGGCGACCTCCACGGCCTGCCGTGCCGCCCGCGCCGCGGCATCCGCGGTGAGGTCCACGGCCGAGGCGAATCCCCACGTGCCGTCGACGATCACGCGGACGGCCAGGCCGGTGTCGTCGGCGTCGAACAGGGTCTGCGGGTGCGCGTCGGCCAGCGCGACGTACTGACCCCTGATCCGCTCGGCGCGGAAGTCGGCGTGCCGGGCGCCAAGAGCCCTGGCTTGGGTGAGTGCGGCGTCCGCCAGATCGCGCAGCGGGAAGGCGGTGAACTCGGGATCGATGCTGGCCTGAAGATCGTTCACGAACCCGGAAGTCTATCCCACCGTCGCTGGCCCCGCGCGTACGCTGTATTTCTTCGGGGACGACACCCAGGACCCCCCGGCCGCGTGGGAGAGGTGGACGTTGGGCCGTTCGGTGCTGGTAACCGGCGGGAACCGCGGTATCGGGTTGGCCATCGCGCGGCGGCTGTCCGCCGACGGTGACAGTGTCACCGTGACTTCCCGCTCCGGGGAGCCGGTCGAGGGACTCGAGGTGGTGCGCTGCGACGTGCGGGACGCGACGAGCGTCGACGTGGCGTTCGGCGCGGTAGAAGCCGGGCAGGGACCGGTGGAGGTCCTCGTCGCGAACGCGGGCGTGACCCGCGACCAGCTGCTCGCGCTGATGAGCGAGGACGATTTCGCCGCCGTGCTCGACACCAACCTGGCCGGGGCGTACCGGGTGGCCAAGCGAGCGGTGCGCGGCATGATGAAGATGCGCCGCGGCCGGCTCATCTTCATCTCCTCCGTGGTCGGCCTGTACGGCTCCGGCGGGCAAGCCAACTACGCCGCGTCCAAGGCCGGGCTGGTCGGCCTGGCCCGGTCTCTGGCCCGCGAGCTTGGTTCCCGCGGCATCACCTCCAACGTGATCGCCCCGGGCTTCGTGGACAGCGACATGACAGCCGGGCTGCCGGAGCAGCGCAGGGCGGCGATCATGGCCGCCGTCCCGCTCGGCAGGTTCGCGTCGCCGGATGAGGTCGCCGCGGCGGTGGCGTTCTTGGCCGGCCGGGACGCCGCCTACATCACCGGCGCCGTCATCCCGGTGGACGGCGGGCTCGGGATGGGGCACTGAGCGCGGCCACGCGTTCGAGGTACTGCCCGCCCCCGTGACGGAGCCACGGCCTGGCCAGGCCGGGCCGGCCATCCGGCCGGCCTTGACGCCTAGAAATACCAAGCATAGCCTTCCTAGGCATAGACCGGGAACAGCTGAAGGGAAGCCCCGACCTGCTGCCGTCGGTGCTGTGCGCGGGACCTGCCTGTAGCACCGATAGCTGAGTGGCCGGCTCGGTACGGGGCAGGCGCGGATGTGCCGGGGAGACGGGGCCGTGACCAGGCTGGGGGACTGCGACCCGGGGCCTTCGCGCGGGTGGAAGGGGGCGGATCACCGGCGCGAACTGCGAGAGAGAAGGGCGACATGCTCATGACTCCAGGACGGACCACAGGCGCCAGCAGCACAGGGAGAGAGGGGCGATGAATACCTTCGGGAAGAAGAAGTACATCGGCGGGGTTGCCCTCGCGGTGGCGGGCGTCACCGCCCTCGCCGCCTGCAGCACCAGTAGCAGCAACTCCACCAGTACCACGTCGGGGGCCACCAAGGTACCCGGCGGGATCGGGGAGATTCCCGCCGCCGGGGCACCCTCGGGCAAGGCCGCGACGATCACGTGGGCGGAGGGCCCGGGCTTCGCCCCGACCTGGATCCTTCCCATCAACACTTCCGGGACGAGCTCGGTGTTCAACTCGTTCACCTTCCAGTGGGAGATGTGGCGCCCGCTGTACTGGACCGTGAACGGCACTACGGCCGAGGTGTACCCGCCGATGAGCCTGGCCAACGCTCCGGTGTACTCCAACGGCGACAAGACGGTGACGGTCACCCTGAAAGGGTGGAAGTGGTCCGACGGCACCCCGGTCACCGCGAACGACCTGCTGTTCGACATCGACTTGATCAAGGCCGGGGTCAAGGAGGCCCCGTCGAACTGGTCGGCCTACGTGCCGGGCCATTTCCCCGATGACCTGGTGAGCACCTCGGAGCCCAACTCCTCGACGCTGGTCATGAACCTCAGCGGCCCGGTCAACCCGAGCTGGTTCACCAACAACTACCTCGGCCAGGGCCCGCTGACCCCGCTGCCGATCCAGACCTGGGCCAAGACCTCCGCGTCTGGCCCGATCGTGAGCGACTGGAGCAACCCGGCCGTCGCGACCAAGATCTTCAACTTCTTGACCGCGCAGTCCAAGGACGTCAGCACGTACGCGACCAACCCGCTGTGGCAGACCGTGGACGGGCCGTACAAGATCTCCGCGTTCAACGCCACCACCGGCGGGTACACGCTGGTGCCGAACACGGCCTACAGCGGCCCGCACGCCACGCCCATGTCCACCTTCCAGGCCGTCCCGTTCACCTCCGACACCGCCGAGTTCAACGCGATCAAGGCCGGCAGCGTCGACGTCGGCTACGTCCCGCAGACCGACGTGCCGCAGCTGCCGCAGCTGTCCCGGCTCGGCTATGCCTACTTCGGCATCCCGGACTTCGGCATGACGTTCGCGAACTACAACTTCAAGGACACCACGGGCGACTTCGACAACATCGTCAGCCAGTTGTACTTCCGGCAGGCGATGGCGCACGTGGAGGACCAGCAGGGCTGGATCAGCGCGTTCATGTACGGCGCGGGCGACCCCGCCTACGGGCCGATCCCCGCCTACCCGTCCAGCCCGTACCTGCCGCGGGACGCCGCGACCAACCCCTACCCGTTCGACGTGAACACCGCGATCAGCATCTTGAAGTCCAACGGCTGGACGGTCAACCCCGGCGGCACCGACGTCTGCGCCAAGGCGGGCACCGGCGCCGGTGACTGCGGGGCGGGCATCCCGGCGGGCACCAAGCTGGCCTTCAACTACATCTACAGCACCACCCCGGCGATAATCGGCGAGCAGGCCACCGACCTGGTCTCGCAGGCCAAGAAGGCGGGCATCGAG
>JASIGD010000204.1 GCA_030045295.1 Streptosporangiaceae bacterium | reverse complement strand
CGCCGCCGGCCGCGGCCGCAGGGTCCGCGGCTTTGCGTCTGGTGGCTCGGCGCAAGATCAGCCAGTTGGCGGCCCACGCGGTCAGCGCGGCGGTCACGCCGATTTCGAGTATGCCGAGCAGACCGACCTGCCACCCGGACGGGCCCACCGCGGCCAGGCGGCCGTCACCGAGCGGGCCGCCCGAAAAGGCGGCCGCCAGGCCCATCAGGGCGCCCGCGGCCATGCCGGTCAGGAATCCCCAGAGCGGAGCCGCCTCGATGGTCGGGGTAGGCGCGATCCGCACCGTTACGAGCCCGCCGAATATCCCGGCCAGGTAGGGGACGGCCAGCACCAGAACCGGCACCCAGGCCGGGCCGACTGGCCGTGCTCCTGCGGGCAGCGCGGCCAGCATGGGGAAGGCCGGGACCGCGCCGAGGGTCGAGCCGGTCGGGGCGACCACGGTGCCCGTGCCGAACGCGAATCCCGGACCCAACGCGTAGGCGACCGCCCAGATGATCGCGTTCGGGACGTAGGCCAGCTGAGCGAGCAGCAGCAGCGCCGCCCCGGTCGGACCCGGCGCGAGCGCGTCGCTGGCCGCCCTGACCTCGGGCAGGTGCACCGCGAGAGAGCCGCCCGCCAGCGCCGCGCCGGCCGCGACCAGGATGGCGACGGAACCGAGCATGCCCACGACGATCGACCGCGGCCGAGCCGACATCAGGCTGGCGAGCCGTGACCACGGCGCCAGGCCGCGGGCGGCGCCCAGCCCGCCCGCCACCAGGGCGAGCAGGAAGGACGCGATCACCGCTTGCAGCACCGACGGCGCCGCTTGGGCCGTCCTGCTCGCCACCGCCAGCGCCCCGGCCAGCAGCGCGTAGGGCAGGGCGAGCGCTATGGCGGCGTAGCCGACGTGCCGTAGCCGGGTGACCTGTCCGACACGCACCACCCACCGGCCGGCCAGGGCGAGCAGCGCGCCAGGGAGAAGCACCAGCCCCAGCGGCAGCATGCCGATCCTCCCGGCGCCGTGCACCGTGAACCCGACGTGGTGCGCGACCAGCCACAGCAGCGCGGCCGTCCGCAACACGCCGCCGAGCCCGCTGCCGATGCCCACGTGCGGCGCGGTGATCCAGCCGATCGCGGAGAGCGTGGTGAGCACGGCAAGCCCGCTGGCGGCGGCCGCGCACGCGGCGATGGCGCCCGTGACCACCAGCGGCCGCGCGGGCCGTGCCCCCGGGCCGGACGCGGAATTCTCCGGGGACTCCGGGGTCTCCGGGCCTTCGGGCTGGGGGGCCGACGGCGCTTCGGCGGAGACACTCACACACCCGATCCTGACAATCGCCGCTCTTCGGCCCAAACAGGCGCGCCGCGCGTCCCCGCGGTATGTGAAGGGATCGACGGAAGTGGACGAAGCGCGCGGCAGATGAGGGGCAGGTCTGCGTGAAGAACCGGGCAGAAGTGAAGAAGGTGGCGGTGCGTGCGGAGTCGTTGCCCCGGGCTACATGGCGCGCATGATGTCGCGGACCAGGGCGGCGGTCTCGCTCGGGGTCTTGCCGACCCGGACGCCGGCCTTCTCCAGCGCTTCCTTCTTGGCCTGGGCGGTGCCCGAGGAACCCGAGATGATCGCGCCGGCGTGCCCCATCGTCTTGCCCTCGGGCGCGGTGAAGCCTGCCACGTAGCCGACGACCGGCTTGGTCACGTACTGCTCGATGAAGGCCCCGGCGCGCTCTTCAGCGTCGCCGCCGATCTCACCGATCATCACGACCGCGTCGGTCTCCGGGTCTTCCTGGAACGCCTGCAGGCAGTCGATGTGCGTGGTCCCGATGACCGGGTCGCCGCCGATGCCGACGGCGGTGGAAAAACCGATGTCGCGCAGCTCGTACATCATCTGGTAGGTCAGCGTGCCCGACTTGGAGACCAGGCCGATCCGGCCCTCGCTGGTGATGTCGGCCGGGATGATCCCGGCGTTGGACTTGCCGGGAGAGGCGACGCCGGGGCAGTTCGGGCCGACGATGCGGGTCTGGTTCCCGGCCGCGCTCGCGTACGCCCAGAACTCCGCGGTGTCGTGCACCGGGATGCCCTCGGTGATCACGATGCACAGCGGGATCTGCGCGTCGATCGCCTCGATGACCGCGGCCTTGGTGCCGGACGCGGGAACGAAGACCACCGACACGTCGGCTCCGGTCGCCGCCATGGTCTCGGCGACCGTGCCGAAGACGGGAACGTCGACCCCGTTCAGCTCGACGGTCTGCCCGGCCTTGCGGGGATTGGTGCCGCCGACGATATTGGTGCCCGCGGCCAGCATCCGCGCGCCGTGCCTGCGGCCCTCCGAGCCGGTGATGCCCTGGATCATGACCCGGCTCTGGCCGGTCAGGAAGATCGCCATCTCATGCTCCCTTCGCGGCGCTCGCTAGTTCGGCGGCCCGCAGGGCCGCGCCGTCCATGGTCGCCACCTGCTCGACCACTGGTATGGCCGCCTCGTCCAGGATGCGCCGACCCTCGGCGGCGTTGTTCCCGTCGAGCCGGACGACGATCGGGCGGTCCACGTCCTCGCCACGCGAGGTGAGCATGGCGATCGCCGACACGATGCCGTTGGCCACCTCATCGCAGGAGGTGATCCCGCCGAACACGTTGACCAGCACGCTGCGCACGTTCGGGTCGGACAGCACGATCTCCAGGCCGTTCGCCATCACCTCGGCGGACGCGCCGCCGCCGATGTCGAGGAAGTTCGCGGGACGGATCCCGCCGAACTGCTGGCCCGCGTAAGCGACCACGTCGAGGGTGGACATCACCAGGCCGGCGCCGTTGCCGATGATGCCGACCTCGCCGTCGAGCTTGACGTAGTTCAGGTGCTTTTCCTTGGCCCTGGCCTCGATCGGGTCGGTGCTGCTGAGGTCCTCGAACCTGGCGTGCTGCTGGCGGAACGCGGCGTTGTCATCCAGCGTCACCTTGCCGTCGATGGCCAGAACGGTACCGTCCGGGGTGAGCGCCATCGGGTTGACCTCGACCAGCGTGGCGTCCTCGTCGGTGAACATGGTCCACAGCCGCTCGGCCAGCAGGGCGGCCCCTTCGGCGGCTTCGGCGGGGATGCGGCCCGCCGCGATGATCTCCGCCGCCTTGGCGCTGTCCACCCCGGTCAGCGGCGATACCGGGATCCTCGCCACCGCCTCCGGGCTGCTGTGCGCGACGTCTTCGATCTCCATGCCGCCCTGCACCGAGCAGATGGACAAGAAGGTGCGGTTCGCCCGGTCCAGCAGGAACGACAGGTAGTACTCGGCCGCGATGTCGCTCGCCTCGGCGATCAGCACCGTGTGGACCGTGTGACCCTTGATGTCCATGCCCAGGATCTGGCCGGCCTTGGCGTAGGCCTCGTCCGGGCCGTCCGCCAGCTTCACTCCGCCAGCCTTCCCGCGCCCGCCGGTCTTCACCTGCGCCTTCACCACGACAAGCGGCCGGCCCCGGGCGGCGAACCCGGCCGCGATCTCGCGCGCTTCGTCGGCCGTGCGGGCGACCCGGCCGGCCTGCACGGGCACGCCGTACTCGGCGAACAGTTCCTTCGCCTGATACTCAAACAGGTCCACTCTAAGTCTCCACTGTTTCTGCTGCTCATAAGCTCAAGTATCTGCTCAGTCATCATCTCGGTAGCCTAACTGGGAGCCTAACGGTTCAGTTTCGGCCTCCGTTGGTCGTTCCCCGGTCTCGAACAGCGGACCGAGCGCGATGGCGGCGGCGGGCGTCACCGGCCGGAGCCGATGCCGCCGATGGCGTGATGCGCACTCCGTGCTACCTGGCGTGGCCTAGGGGAGGCGATGATCGTCTGGATCAGCCGGGTGAGCCCACGTGGCGGGCACGTCGGAGCCACCCTCCTCGGAGATCCGCGCGCCGAAGCGCAGCAGCGCGGGCTGCGCCGAGATCTTCCCGGCGATCAGGGCCTCTCCCTGGCGGAAGGCGACCGCCCGGTCGATCAGGCTCGGCGGGACGAACGAGAACACGCCCTGGGTGAACGCCGTGTCCGCGAGCGAGTTCAGCCGCATGAGCACGAGGTTGTCGGCCTGGGTGAGCACGTTCTCGGCGATCTTCTGCGGGCGCTGCGTGGACACCAGCAGGTACAGGCCGAACTTGCGGCCCTCGGCGGCGATCCTGATCGCGTGCTCGGCGGCCTGCGCGGTGAGCTGGTCGGGCGGGTCGGCGGGACAGACGTTGTGCGCCTCGTCGATCACGATCAGGACCGGTTTGCGCTCGTGCCGCCGTCGCCACAGGTCGCCCAGCACCGCCGCGGCAATCAAGGACTGCTCCTCGCGGGACGGCAACGAGCCCAGGTCGATGATGACGCAGCGAGAGCCCTCGTCGTGCACCGTGTCCAGGACCGAGCCGGCCTCGCCGGGCGCCCACACCGTGAAGCGGTCCACGCCGAGGTTGCGGACGCGCAGGCCGAGGCGGCGCGCATCGGGGTTCTCGCTGCCGGGGAGCGCCTCGAGCGCAGAACTGTCCTGGAGCGCGAGCAATCCGGCCAGCGTGGCGTATTCCTCGCGGTCCGCGATCGGGTCCAGCCGGAGCAAGGCCGCCTGCGTCGCCGGATCGATCTCGACCGCGTGGATGCGCAGCCTTCGTTCCCCCCCGGCATCGGCCGAAAGGACGGTGACCCCGCGGGCCGCCTTCCGGTACCGCTCGGCCAGCGCCGGGGCGGTTCCCGCCCGTACCGTTCCCAGCCGCACGAAGTCCGAGTTCGGATCCAGGATGACCAGGCGCAGGTCCGTCTCGGTCAGCAGCCGCTCGAGGATCACCCCGAGCGAGTACGTCTTGCCCGACCCCGACTGCCCGCACAGGAACGTGTGCCGGTTGAACCCGCCGGCGTCCGCCAGACAGGGCACATCGGTGAGCGACGCCAGCTCGCCCAGCCGCAGCTCCGCGCCGGGCCGCGCGCTGCGCTCCAGCCATGCTCGCACCTGCGCCCCGCTGGCCGGACGGACCGTCACATCGTGGAACGGCGCGAAGTCGCCGTCGAGGATGACGCCTTCGCCGCGCGCATACCGGATCAGCATCTGCGTCCGGGTTCCTTGGGCGCCATCCGCGGATGCTGGCAGCATCAGTTCGGTGCTCAGCTGATCGAGGTCGAGCGTGATGACCTGGCCGAGGCGCGTAACAGCGCCGTCCTCGAGAACGACATACCCGCCGGCCTGCAGTGACAAGCCGTACAGCGAGGCCTGGAACGAGAACCGGCGCCCGTCGACCGAGGTAGCCAGCGGAAGGACCGACGCTTCGAGTTCCCGCCGCGCCTCGCGGAAGCCCGCCAGCTGAGCGGCGAGCCCAGCATCCATGCTCACAAAGGAACTGTGCCATCGCCGCGCCAACGGCGCAATCAGGTCACCGTCGGCGCGGCAGGGCCTGGTAACCGAAGGGCCGCCAGGCCGGGCCGTTCACGCCCTCTCATGCATGGCGGCTGGTCTCGCGGGCCGTCACCTGGCCGTGGTGTTCGCCGCCGGGCGCCGCCGTGAGAAGGCTGACCCGGTCGCCGGGGGACAGGGTGAGCCCGGGCTGGGGCGCGCGGAGCTCGTGGCCGCGCAGGACCAGCACGGGGATGGTGTCGGGCGGCCAGGCGACGTCGGCGAGCTTGCGCCCGGCCGCGGGAGAGTCGGCGGTGACGGCGATCTCAATAAAGCGGTAGCCGGGCAGCGGGGTCGGCGGGTGCTGCGGGAGAGATCGCGGGTCGGCGTGGTCCCAGTCGGCGGCGGCCTCGGCCTGGGTGGCCCGGGCCTGGCTGGCCTGAGTGGCCTGGGCCTGAGTGGCCTGGGCCTGGGTGGCCCGGGCCTGGGTAGCCTGAGTGGCCCGGGCCTGCGCGGTGGTGATCTCGCGGCCGATGGCCGCCAGCACGTCGGGGGCGGTGACCCAGCCTGATACCTGCTGGCCGTCGGCGGACAGGACGGGCAGGCCGTCGTGGCCGTAGACCTCCAGCTGGCGCAGGGCCTGGGTGACCGACTCGGTGGCGAACAGGGCCTGCGGGTCGGCCTGGTAGATGACCGGCCCGGGCAGTGCCACCCCGCCCGATGCCGCCCCGCCCGATGCGGCCCCGGCCGGTGCCGTCCCGCCCGGTGCCGCCCCGCCCGG
>JASIGD010000203.1 GCA_030045295.1 Streptosporangiaceae bacterium | reverse complement strand
CGGGCCGAGCTCGAGGCCCTGAAGGCAAGCAAGGAAGCGATGGTCGGCGAGGCGCTGGCCAGCCTGGGCCGGTACAGCCTGTACCCGGTCGCGTCCTGGTGGACCAGGCTGGCGTTCAGGCTGCCCCAGCGGGAGATCGTCACGGTCACCACGAACGTACCCGGCCCCGGCCAGCCGCTGTACGGGATGGGCCGCCGTCTCCTGGAGATCATCCCCTACGTGCCGATCGCCACCACGGTCCGCACCGGGATCTCGATCTTCAGCTACGACGGCAACCTCACCTTCGGGGTCACCGGCGACTTCGCCGCCAACCCCGACCTCGACGTACTCGCCCGGGGCATCGAGCACGGCGTATCGGAGCTCCTGGCCGCCGCCAACCGCCACCAGCGGTCAGCAGCGGCCAACCGACGTCAGGCGCCGGCTCGGCGGTGACGACCCGGTTCACCGTCGTTACTTCATGCAGACGCAGAACCGGTCCTGCAGTTCGTCGAGCGCGTCGAGCCGGCCTTCCTCGAAGGCCGCATCCCACACCTGGCTCAGCGCCAGCCGGAATACCTCATCGTCCCGGCCCAGCATGCGAGCCGCCCGGGTCAGCGCCTGCGCCTTCTGCTGGTTCATCATCTTCTCCGGTCCGAACCAGAGGCTCACTGGAGGTCGAAGACGAGCCGGGCCTTCACGTGCCCGGTCTCCACTTCGTGGATCGCGGAGTTGACATCCTCCAGCCGGCGCCGCTCGTAGACGACTTCCGTCTTTCCCGCGGCGTGCAGCTCGAAGACCTCCTGCAGGTCGATCCTGGTGCCGACGATGGAGCCCAGCACCTTCGTCCCGTTCAGCACGGTCTCGAAGATGGGCAGCCGGATGTAGTTGTCCGCGGGGAGCGCGACGAACACCAGGGTGCCGCCGCGCCGCAGTGAACCGTAGGCCTGCTCGAAGGACTTCGGGGAGACGGCCAGCGCAATCGCCGCGTCAGCACCGCCGAGGGCCTTGATCGCGGCGGCCGGGTCCTGCTCGCGGGCGTTCACCGTGTACGCCGCGCCCAGTTCCTTGGCCATCGCCAGCTTCTCATCGAACAGGTCCACCGCCACGACCTGCGCGCCGGCGATGAGCGCGTACTGCAGCGCCAGGTGACCGAGCCCGCCGACGCCGAAGACGGCGACCAGGTCCGACGGCCGGGCTCCCGACACCTTCACCGCCTTGTAGGTCGTGACGCCGGCGCAGGTCAGCGGCGCGGCCTCGAACGGGTCGATGCCGTCCGGGACCTTGCCCACGTAGTTGGCCGAGGCCAGCGCGTATTCGGCCCACCCGCCGTCGACGGAGTAGCCGGAGTTCTGCTGCCGCTCGCACAGCGTCTCCCAGCCGGTCAGGCAGTACTCGCACTCGCCGCAGGCCCACCCCAGCCACGGGATGGCCACGCGGTCGCCTTCGCTGACCCGGGTCACCCCGCGGCCGGCCCGGGTGACGATGCCGACCCCTTCGTGGCCGGGCACGAACGGGGGCGCGGGCTTGACCGGCCAGTCACCGTTCGCGGCGTGCATGTCGGTGTGGCACAGGCCCGAGGCCTCGATCTTCACCAGCACCT
Source organism: Streptosporangiaceae bacterium (assembly GCA_030045295.1). Next base: position 1,258 of record JASIGD010000203.1, on the reverse strand, counting down.
GGCCCTCGCCAGGCTCAGGAACCGGCCTGTCCTCGATGACCAGCGGCTGCTTGAACGCCCTGACGACTGCTGCCTTCATCGGATGCTCCTTCCAGAAATCACGTCGATAGCGGCAGTCTGGGCACCAGCCAGGGCCGTAGGTTAGGGCCAACGGTCACTGCCTGCTGGGCCTTCTGGCCCTGTTCGGGCTGGTCGCCCGGGCGCGGTCAGCGTGCGCCGCGATCGCGGCGACGTCCGGTTCTCAACCAGCCGGTTGAGAACCGGGACCGCCGCAGGGCACGCGCCATTCCAGCCTGGTGCCGGGCTTTGGCGCACCCGGATCGGCCGCCTCCAGCCGAAGTTCCCCGGCCAGTTTCTCGGCCCGGCTGGCCAGGTTGCGCAGCCCGCTGCGCCGGCCGCCGGCCGGAATGCCGATCCCGTCGTCGGTGACCTGGACGCTGAGCATGCCGCCATCCCTGTCCACCGTCACGTCCACCTGGCTGGCGTTCGCGTGCCGGGCCGCGTTCGACAGCGCCTCGCGCAGCGCGGCGAGGGCCTGCTCGGCCACCTCGGGGCTGATGTCGCCGGCCAGGCCCGCGCCCAGCCGCAGCGACGGGGCGAAGCCCAGCACGCCGGTCATCTCCTCGACCAGGACCAGGACCTCCCCGCGCAGGTCCGGCTGGTCTGCCGAATCCCTGGCCTGCAGCTCGAAGATGGTGGCGCGGATGTCCTTGATGGTCTCGTCCATCGCGTCGACCGCGTGGGTGATCCGGCTGGCGACCTCCGGCCTGGTGATCATCGGCATGGTTCCCTCCAGCGACATGCCGGTCGCGTAGAGCCGCTGGATGACCAGGTCGTGCAGGTCCCGGGCGATGCGCTCCCGGTCCTCGTACACCGACAGCCGTTCGGCCTCCGCGCGGCTGGCCGCGAGCTCGAGCGCAACGCCGGCCTGCGCCGCAAACGAGGCCACCAGGTCCGCCTGAGCCGAGGGGAACGGCGCAGCGCCGTGACGGCGACCGACGGTGAGCACGCCACGGACATTCCCCGGCGCGCCCAGCGGGAACACGATCGCCGGCCCGATCTGGCTCATCGCGCCGCGGGCCGCCCTGGCGGCGCGCTCGTCGGCGGCGAAGTCGGCGGACGTCAGCGGCTCGCCGGTGGCCAGCACCCGGCCAGACAGGGATTGGCCGGGCGGCAGGACCAGGCCGAGCGTCGCCTCGGCCCCGTCGCCCTCGGCGTGGGTGATCGTCAGCCCCCGTCCGTGCTGGTCGGGCAAGGC
>JASIGD010000202.1 GCA_030045295.1 Streptosporangiaceae bacterium | reverse complement strand
CCGGCCCCGTCCCAGGCCGTGCAGACCTGCACCAGCGACGCCCCGCCTCGCGGCCAGACCGTGGTCGTGGTGACCAGGCTGGAGCCGGTATCGGACTCGGTCAGGACCCGGCCCGGTTCCGGTTCGTCCACCCGCATCCGGTACTCGCGGGTGCGGCCGCCCGCGGTCACCTTGAACCGCGTGATCGTGCCCGCGCCCACGCCACCGGATTCCACCCGGAAATCCGAGAACGCCGGGGGCAGGAAACGCGGGTGGTGCTCGCGCATGTCCGCGACATACCGGTAGACCGCATCGGCCGGTGCATCGATCGCACGCTCAGCGCAGACAACGATTTTCGCCATGCCAGCCTGTCTATCACGGCCAGTCAGTGCACTCACATGACCGCATAGGGGTCGTCATCTTGGTGGTGACGCGGATCGCGGGTCACGGCGGAGAGGGTGATCGGCGGGAACCTCGACCACGACAATGCGGATCCCATCGGGATCCTCGATCCACATCTCGATCAAGCCCCAGGGTTCGGTTGCGGGCTCCCGGAGGATGGAGATTCCGGCGGCGGCCAGCCGGGCGTGCTCGGCCTGAATGTCCCGAACCTGGATCCAGATCCTCATCGCCGGGCACCCGGGAGAGCCGGCCGCGTGCCCGGAGACCTCGAGCAGTCCCGGGCCGAGGAAGAACACTACGCCGGGATTGTCCGGGGGGCCGAACTCCCGGTAGATGGCCAAGCCCAGCACGTCGCGGTAGAAGCGTCGGCTGCGGTCCAGGTCGCTGGGGCGCAGGAGGATCCGGCTGCTCAGAACGTCCACGCAACTATTCCAGCATCACGTTTAGTGACTCGGCAGGTCATTGAGAACGCGCAGTCCCGCCCAACGACGTGTTCTCTTTTGATGTAGATGGAACTCGTGATCTGCGTGCCTGGCTCAGGCAGCGGTGGCGATCGGTCGCCGACGGGCGGCCCGGGTCCGGTCCGCTAGCACCGCTACCGTGGCGGCCAGCAGCGCCGCGCCGATCGCGATCAGGGCGATCTGCCAGCCGGCCATGCCGCCAGCGGTGATCACCCGGGTGGTGGTCACGGGGACCGGCGCGGCCGGGGCGGGCCGGTACTGCCCGCCGGGGTCCGGGACTATCATCGCGAAGGCGGCCGGGATGGTGGCGGCCGAGGCCAGCAGGGCGCAAGCGGTCGCGGCCAGGACCGCGGCTAGTCGGCGCAAAGGCGTGCGGACCCGGCGCGGCGCGGTGTGCGGGTGTGGTCCGCGGCGGGGGAAGGGTGTGAACATGGTGCAGCTCCTTGATTGTGTCCCGTGCTCGGCCGCTGCTCGCGGGCCTGGTGACGGGAACCGGCTGTGCTGGTGTTGCTGGCCGTGTGTGGCACTGTCCAGCTACCCTCAGGCTGCCCGGCCCTCGATGCGGCCGTCAGTCACCCGGCCGACAGCGTACCTGTCAGCTAGGTGACGCCTGGGTGCCCGCGTGCCGGGCCCGCGCCGGGGCCGTGTCCGCCGTGCACCCACGCTGCTGGGCACACGAAACTCGGCCTAGGCTTGCGCGGCAGCCGGCCGGCAGCAGGTCGGGTACCGTGGGCGTAGCGCTACTCGCGACTTTCCGCCATGACAGGACCCCCCGACATCGCCGACGGCCGGGCTCGGCACCTGCGCGCTCTCCCCGGGGCTGTGGCCGGCGTGCTCGCGGCAGCCGTCGCCATGGGCGCCGCGCAGTTCGCTTCCGGCCTCGGCGTTACGCAGAGCTCACCGGTGCTCGCGGTCGGCCAGGCCGCCATCGATCTCACGCCGCCGCAAGTCAAGGACTTCGCCATCTCCGAGTTCGGCGCCGATGACAAGACCGTGCTGTTCGGCGGCATCCTGGTGGTCCTCGCCCTGTACGCGGCGGTGGTGGGGATGCTCGCGGTACGACGGCTCGCTTTCGGTATGTGGGGGCTGGCGATTTTCGCCTCCATCGGCCTGGCGGCGGCCCTGACCAGGCCGACCGCCACGGCGGGATACGTGGTTCCCACCCTGGTGGGGGCCGCGGCCGGCGCGGTCACGCTGACCGTGCTGGCCCGCGCGGCCGCCCGGCTCGGCGCTCCTCTGGACGCCCCGTGCTCTTCCGACCTGCACCCCGAGCCGATCGACCCGGCTCAGCCAACCGACCCGGCAGCGCTGGATGTGCCCGCTCCGCCGGCTGAGGTGGCCGGCGTCGCCCGACCGACCGTCCGGGCCGGCCCGGCCTGCACCTTCAGCTACCCGGCCCATCCGGAGGACCAGGCGCCATCCCGCTGGCCTGCGCGAAGGCAGTTCCTGATCACCAGCGGCGCAGCCGCGGCGGCCGCCGCGTTCGGGACGCTAGCCGGAAGAAACCTGACTGATGAGCACAACGTCGCCGCAGCGCAGGCACGCCGGTCTGGAGCAGCCCCCCGGCGGGCGGGTTACCCGGTGACGATCTCCGTCGTACAGACCGCCTCGAATTACGACCCGCCCACCGGCACCTGCTCGTTCGCCAACCCCACGACAGCCGGCAACTGCGTTGTCGTATTCATCTTCACCTACGCCCTGTCCAGTCAGACGATCACCACGACCGGGATCACCCTCGGCGGATCGGCGGGGAATTTCCAGCAGGCTGTCGCGCTGCAGACAACACCCGTCTCCGGGGACACCGAGTACCTGGCCGCCTGGTTCGACCCGGATACCGCCGGGGGGCAGACGGCAGTAATCGCCTCGGTGACCAACGCCACGTGGCAGGGTAAATACGGCGGCACCGGGCTGATCCTGATGGAGCTGTCCGGGGTGGCGTCCAGTTCCGCCCTGGACGTCACGTCCAAGAGCGCTGCGGGGGCGACCGGGACGGCGGCCAACTCGGGGACGACGGCGGGGACGTCAGTGGCGGGGGAGATGGCGCTGGGCGCGGCGGTGCCCGCCGCCACCTTCACCGGATACGACGGTTCCTACACCAACGTGACCATGAGCAATAGCTGTGTTGCCGGGCACATGGCGGTGGCCGACGCTGGCACCGCCGTTTCATACACGGCCACGTGCAACGAAGACAACGTGTACGGGGCCATCGTCTTCACCCTCAAGCCCGCCCCCGCCACCCCGCGCTGACGGTCACGACGACCCAGTCTGCCCGCCGCGATCGTGGGGCAAGGGCGTCTACGCTGACCCGGCCGGTCATCCGTTCTGCCTGATCCCGCGGCCGGCCTGGGCACCGCCCATCCCGTCCTAGCGGAACTTGCGTTCCGGGCTTGGCGACAGGTCATCGGCTACGTCCGGCTGCCCTGACGCGCCGGCGGTGTGCCGCGGGACAGCCTGACCTGGCTGGCCGGTGAGCAGTTCCGGATCGTGGGCAGCGACCGGCGCAGTTTCGCGATGCTCGCGGCCCGCTTCCCGGACCAGCCGGCCGGGGAGATGTTCTTGTCGCTGGTGCAGGGCGAGCTGCGCGCGCTGCGGCTGCTGTCTGCTTTCGCCGCCGCGCTGGGCTGGGGACAGGGGGATCTGCGGGCTTATGAGCCGCGGCCGCTGGCGCAAACCTACCCGGCGTATCTGGCCTGGAGCGCGCTGTTCGGGACATGCAGCGGGGTAGCGCTGGCGATGCTGGCCAACCTGGAGGAGGGGGGCGGGTACTGCGGCCGGGTGGCCGAGGCGCAGGTGGCCCGCTACGGCCTGGCCGAGGGGGCGGTCGGGTTCTTCCGGTTCTTCGCCGGGCCGGCGCCGGGCTTCGCGGAGCAGGCGAGGTCAGTTGTGGCCGCCGGGCTGGCCGCGGGCGAAGATCCGCAGGAGGCGGTGCGGGCGGCCCCGGCCTGCACGCGTACGAGATCGCATTCTGGGACACGCTGGCCGACGGCCTGAGCTGATCGCCAGTCACCGCGATGACCGCGAGGATCATGAACGCAAAATAGCCGCCTGATCTGCCTGGCTGGGTACGTAGGCTC
>JASIGD010000201.1 GCA_030045295.1 Streptosporangiaceae bacterium | reverse complement strand
AGGTTGACCCCGGCGTTCCTCGCCGCGGTCACGTGCGCGCGCTCGCTCGGCGTCCAGTACTCGTCGTGCCCCGGCGAGATCAGCGCGCTGGCCCCGTCCAGCAGGTCGGGGTTGGCCGCGATGTCCATGCCGGTCACGTAGGCGAGCGGCAGACCCATGGACTCGGCCAGCTTGACGAGGTTCCGCTCGTAGGTGAGGAACATGGCCGCGCCGTTCAGGTCGTACGGCCGGTCCAGGCTGACCGCAAGCGACCGGTCGCCGTACGACTGGCCCGGGCCTCCTATGTACAGGTCGTATCCGCCCCAGGTGTTGTAGGCCTGCCAGGTCGCCACGCAGTTCTTGATCACGACCTTGCCCACGGTGCTGGCGGAGCGGACCGTCACCGGCACGTACCGCTGGGCGCCCGAGTCCGCGTCCAGCCGGAGCAAGTACGCGCCCGCGGGCCAGTCGTCGGTCGGTACCTCGACCGCCGGGTCCCAGTCGGTCTGCACCGTGTTCGTCGAGCCGACCAGGGCGGCAGCGTTCTGCGCATGACCGCGCAGCGGGCCGGACTGCCATACCTTGCGCGCACCGGTTCCCTGGTACCAGCCAAGCCGGAACGCGCTCACCCGGAACCCCGACGAGGTGGTCGAGACGAACAGCGGGAACGACTGCCCGGTCAGCACGCTGGCGGCGCCCGCGTATGCCTCGATGGCGTTCGGCGATCCCAGCTGTTGGATCTCCCAGTTCGGATCGCCGGGCAGCGAGTTCTCCGGAACCGGACGGCGCGCAGCGACGCGTCTGGCGGTAGCCGGGTCAGACGCATGCCGGACAGGCGGCGGCGGGCTGGACCGCAAGAGCCTGGCCGCAGCGACCGCGGCCCCGGCAATCCCCAGCGCACCCAGCCCGAGAAACGCTCGCCTGGTGGTTTGAACGTCCCGAGTCATGGCGGAAAGAATGCACCGTTACGGCAAATATGGAATCAACTCCAGGTGTCGCAACGGTATCACCACGGGCCGTTCGGAAAAAAGAAACCAGGCTGGGGCGGCACGTGGCGCCGAGGCGGAGGCGGCGGCGGACGTAGCCGGCGATACGGCGCGTCTGCGGCCGGTGCGTGTGCCCGCCGGCTGCGGCCGGTGCGTGTGCCCGCCGGCCGCGGCCGGTGTGCCGTAAATTTCCTGCATGCATATCTACGAGTACGTCCAGCATCCGTGCACCACCTTGCACCTTACGGGCCGGGCTCCGCGGCCGCCCAAGGTCAATGACGGGCGGGTCGGGCTGAACGGCCGAGTCGGCCTGCTGATCACCACTCTCGTCGGCACCATGGTCTGCGGTTACGTATTCGCCATCGTCGCGCTGATCAGCCTTCCGTCCGCGATTACCAGCCACAACCTGACCGTGATTATCGCCTGGGTCTCCTCGAATTTCCTCCAGCTTGTGCTCCTCCCGATCATCATCGTGGGCCAGAACCTGCAGGCTAAGGCGTCGGACACGCGCGCGGTACAGACCTATGAGGACGCCGAGGCGGTCCTGCACGAAGCCCTTGAGATCCAAAAGCACCTGGCTGCGCAGGACGAGGTGCTCAAGCAGCTGATCGCCGGCGCCAGCTGCGCCGCCAGCCACGTGAGCGGAGCCGCCCGGGCCGCCGGGGCCGCCGAGGCGTAGGGCGCGGCGCCCGGTGGACCGGTCCAGGCTTGAGGCGTTCAGCGACGGCGTCTTCGCGGTCGCGATCACCCTGCTCGCGCTCAACCTGGTCGTGGCCGGGCCCGGGCGAGGTCGTCCTCCGCTGCTCGGCCAGCTCAGCGCGCACTGGCCGGCGTTCCTGGCCTACCTGATCAGCTTCTTCACCATCGGCATCATCTGGGTCAACCACCATGCCCTGATCAGGACCGTGAGGACCGTCGACCGGACGCTGCTGTTCCTGAACCTGGTGCTGCTGTTGTTCGTGGTGCTGCTCCCGTTCGGCACCGCCACCGTGGCGGACTACCTCACCGCCGGCGACCAGGGCTCGCGCAAGCTGGCCATGGTCCTGTACGCCGCGGTGTTCCTCGGCATGTCGATCGGCTTCGCCGGGATCTTCGAGTGGACGTTGCACGGCCAGCACGTCTACCAGCCGCTGCCGCCCGACCAGCTCTGGCCGGCGCGGATTCGGTTCGGCAGCGGCGGGGCCGTCTACCTCGTCGCCATGATCGTCGCGCTGTTCAGCCCCATCGCCGCGTTCGTGATCATCGGCTTGACCGCCGTGTATTACGTTTTCGAGCGCACCCCCGCCTCCCCCGCCGCTGCTCCGGACGACGACTCGGAGTGACCACAGGTAAATAGTTGCCATTAAGCAAGTGTTTGGCGGTACACTGGGTTAACGTGCGGGAAAGCGTCGACTCAGGCCAGGTAAACGGGGTCCCGGCTGCGCCGGGCGCGGCCCTACCCTCCGGCGGCGGCATCGGAAGCCCCGATCGGTACCGGTGGATCGCGCTGTCCAACACGACGCTGAGCATGACGATGGCGACGATCGACGCCTCCATCGTGATCATCGCGATGCCCGCCATCTTCCGCGGCATCGGGCTGAACCCGCTCACCCCGAGCAACGTGAGCTACCTGCTCTGGATGATCATCGGGTACCTGCTCGTCCAGTCGGTGCTCGTCGTGACGCTGGGCAGGCTGGGCGACATGTTCGGCCGGGTGCGCATCTACAACCTGGGCTTCGTCGTCTTCACGCTGGCTTCGATCGCGCTGTCGCTGGACCCGCTGACCGGGACCCACGGCGCGATGTGGCTCATCGGCTTCCGGTTCGTGCAGGCCTTCGGCGGCGCGATGCTGATGGCCAACTCGGCCGCGATCTTGACCGACGCGTTCCCGGCCAACAAGCGCGGCATGGCGCTCGGCGTCAACCAGATCGCCGGCATCTCCGGGCAGTTCGTCGGGCTGCTGCTGGGCGGCCTGCTGGCCGCCTGGAGCTGGCGCCTGGTGTTCTGGATCAACGTTCCCATCGGGGTGTTCGGCACGGTCTGGGCGTACAAGAGCCTGCGTGAGATCGCGACGACCAAACGCGCGAAGATCGACTGGATCGGGAACCTCACGTTCGCGATCGGGCTGGGCGCGCTGCTGGTCGCCATCACGTTCGGGATCCGCCCCTACGGCGGGCATCCGACCGGGTGGACCAACCCCTGGATCCTGGCCGGGCTGATCGGCGGGGCCGCCACCCTCGCGGTGTTCTGCGTCATCGAGACGAAGATCGCCGAGCCGATGTTCCAGATGAGCCTGTTCAAGATCAGGGCCTTCGCGGCCGGCAACGCGG
>JASIGD010000200.1 GCA_030045295.1 Streptosporangiaceae bacterium | reverse complement strand
GCGTGTCGGGGTTCCTGGTCAAGGACTCCCCGGCCGACAAGCTCACCCAGACCATCCGCCGCGTCCTGGCCGGCGAGCGCGTCATCGACCCGGACCTCGCGGCCGCCGCCCTGGCCGACGGGCTCAACCCGCTCACCCCGCGTGAGCGGGACGTGCTCGGAGCGTCCGCCGACGGCGGGACGATCGCGGAGATAGCCCGCCAGCTCTACCTTTCCGAAGGGACCGTGCGGAACTACCTGTCCGCGTGCATCCAGAAGACGGGAGCGCGCAACCGCGCCGAAGCCCTGCGCATCGCCTCGGAGCGCGGCTGGCTCTAGCGCTGGCTCCAACCCTGGTTCTAACCCTGGTTCTAACCCTGGGGCGGCTCGCGGCAGACCATAAGATGAACCGCGTGACTGCAGCTGGTTATCTTAGGTATCCGCACGTTCACGGTGAGCTCGTGGTCTTCGCGGCAGAAGACGACATCTGGCTGGCCCCGGCCGGCGGAGGCCGAGCGTGGCGGCTTTCCGCCGATGCGGCGCCGGTGAGCCACCCCCGGTTCTCCCGTGACGGGACTTCGATCGCCTGGACCAGCTGGCGGGACGGTAACCCCGAGGTCTACGTGACCGACCCCGACGGCAGCGCCGCGGCCAGGCTCACGTACTGGGGCGACAACAGGACCGGCGTGGCGGGCTGGACCGCCGGAGGCGAGGTGCTCGCGGTCACCGCCGCCGGCCAGCCCGAGACGCAGTTCACCTGGGCCTACGCAGTCCCGGTCGAGGGAGCGCCGCCCAGGCGGCTGCCGTTCGGCCCGGTCACCGAGCTGGCCCTGGAGGAAACGGGCACCGCCCTGCTGACCGGCCGGATGGGCCGCGAGCCCGCCCACTGGAAGCGGTACCGGGGCGGCACCGCGGGCAAGCTGTGGGTCGCCAGCGACCAGGACCCCCTCTTCACCAGGGTGCTGGCCGACCTGAAGGGCCAGCTGGCCGGCCCGATGCTGATCGGCGGCAGGCTGTTCTTCGTGTCCGATCACGAGGGCACCGGCAACATCTACTCCTGCGCGCCGGACGGCACCGGCCTGGTCCGGCACACCGATCACGACGGCTTCTACGCCAGGAACCCGTCCACGGACGGGCAGCGGATCGTCTACCACGTGGCCGGCGACATCTGGCTGCTGGACGGCCCGGACGCGCCGGCGCCGCGCAAGCTCGAGGTGACCCTCGGGTCGCCGGCCGCGGCCCGGGCGCCGCGGCTGATCTCGGCCCGGGAACACCTGGGCAGCCTGGACTGCGATCAGACGGGCCAGGCCAGCGTGGTCGAGGTGCGGGGGACGGTGCACTGGCTGACGCACAGGGACGGCCCGGCCCGCGCGCTGTTCGTGGACCCGGCCGCGCGCGCCCGGCTGCCCCGGGTGCTCGGCGACTCGGGCCGGGTCGTGTGGGTCACCGACGCCTCCGGCGCCGACGCGCTGCAGATCGCCGCCGTCACCGGTGAGGCTCCGTCCGCCCGGGTGGCCGAAGGCCTCATCGGCGATGTGGCCAGCCTGGCTGCCTCCCCGGACGGGGCTGCGGTCGCGGTCGCCGCGCACGACGGCAGGCTGCTGACGGTGGACGTGGCCTCGAGCCGGGTCACCGAGCTGGCGGCGTCCGACGACGGGCCCGTCGACGGGCTGTCCTGGTCGCCGGATTCGGCCTGGCTGGCCTGGTCCCAGCCCGGGCCGCGGCCGCTGCGCCGGATCAGGCTGGCGCGGATCGCTGACCGTCAGGTCATCGACGTCACCGACGGCCGGTTCGAGGACACCGATCCGGCGTTCACCGCCGACGGGCTGTACCTGGCCTTCTTGTCCCGGCGTAGCTTCGACCCGGTCTACGACGCCCAGTCCTTCGACATGTCGTTCCCCCTCGGCGCCCGCCCGTACCTGGTCCCACTCGCCGCCGAGACCCCCTCTCCCTTCGGGCCGCTGCCAGGTGGCCGCCCGGTGGGCCAGGATCCGGCCGCGTCCGAGGACAATCCCGATTCCCCCGAACGGGCCGTGGTGACACTCGACCCAGAAGGGCTCGCAGATCGCGTGGTAGGCGTGCCCGTTCCCGAGGCCAGGTACTCCGGGCTGCGGGCCGTCAAGGGCGGCCTGGCCTGGTTGCGCGAGCCTGTCGCCGGCGTGCTCGGCGAGAGCGCCGCAGACGTCGACGACGCCGCGCCGCGTCCCGCCCTGGAGCGGTTCGACCTGCACAAGCGGGAGGTCACCGAGCTGGCGGACGAGCTTGACTGGTTCGACGTCAGCGGCGACGGGACCCGCCTGGTGGTCAAGGACCACGATGAGGTGCGCGTCCTGCCGTCCGAGCGCAAGGAGGCGGACCGCGCCTGGGACGAGGTCGTGACCGTGGACCTGTCGCGGGCCCGGTTCCAGGCCGACCCGGTCGCGCTGTGGCGGCAGGCCTACGCCGAGATGGGGCGGCTCATGCGCCGCGACTTCTGGACCCCGGACATGTCGGGCGTGGACTGGGACGGCGTGCTGGAGGCGTACCGGCCCCTGCTCGACCGCATCCGCGGCGCGGACGATTTCACCGACCTGCTGTGGGAGGTAGTCGCCGAGCTGGGTACCTCGCACGCCTACGTGCTGAAGGCCGGCGATTCCTTCGGGTCGGGCCACGAATCCGCGGCTGCGGGACAGCTCGGCGCGGACATCTCGCGGGATGATTCCGGGCGGTGGGTCGTGGACCGCGTGCTGCCCGGCGAGTCATCCGACCCGCGGGCCCGCTCGCCGCTGGCCGCACCGGGGGTGGCGGTGCGTCCGGGCGACGAGCTGATCGCGGTGGACGGGCAGCCCGTTGACCCGGTCCGCGGCCCGTGGCCGTTGCTGGCCGGGACGGCGGGCAAGCCCGTCGAGCTGACCATCCGCCCGCGGTCCGGTGACCCGCGCCGGGTCGTCGTCGTGCCGCTGCGCGACGAGCGGCGACTGCGGTACCAGGAATGGGTCAGAGCCCAGCGACGCCTCGTCCGTGAGCTCGGCCGGGGGCGCCTGGGTTACCTGCACATCCCGGACATGGTGGGGGAGGGCTGGGCGCATTTCCACCGCGACCTGCGGACCGAGATGCGGTTCGACGCCCTGGTCGTGGACGTGCGCGGGAACCGCGGCGGGCATACCTCGCAGCTCGTGGTGGAGAAGCTGGCCCGCCGCGTCATCGGCTGGGACAACGTGCGCTGGCTGCAGCCCATCTCGTACCCCCTGGAGGCACGGCGCGGCCCGCTGGTGACGGTGACGGACGAGTACGCCGGGTCCGACGGCGACATCGTCACCGCGGCCATCCGCCTGCTCGGCCTCGGCCCGGTCGTCGGCACCCGCACCTGGGGCGGCGTGACCGGCATCGACGGGTTGCCCGGGCACGAGCTGGTCGACGGCACCCACATGACCGTGCCCAGGTGGGCCTTCTGGTTCGAGGAGCTCGGCTGGGACGTGGAGAACTACGGGGTGGACCCGGACGTGGAGGTGCTGATCTCGCCGGACGACTGGGCGGCCGGCCGGGACCCGCAGCTGGAGACCGCCGTGCGGCTCGCGCTGGAGGCGCTGGAGAAGGAGCCGCCCGTCGTTCCCCCGGACACGTCCACCGGCCCGCTCAAGTCCCGTCCGCCGCTCTCGACCCGCGCGCCGCTTCCGCCCCGGGAACCGCGGGCCTCCGAATAACCCGTCTCGGGTGAGCCGCCCCCGCCGCTCGTCAGGTTAGGCTCGGCGTACGCGCGAGTCGGCGACGGCTGGAGGGATGGCGGCAATGGCGACGGAGTTCACGATCGGGGCCAGAGCGATCTGCTCGGATGGTTTGTGCGGCGAGGTGAGCGGCATAATCACCGACCCGGGCGCTATGACGGTCACGCATCTGGTCATCGAACCAAAGCACGGCAAGCAGGACAGCCGTCTCGTCCCGCTCGAGCTGGTCGACTCCGCGGCCGGCGAAATCAGGCTGCGCTGCACGCTCGAGGAGTTCGACGGACTCGAGCGCGCCGAGGAAGTCGACCTGGTCGCGGGCCAAGATTACGGGGGCGGATACGGCTCTCCCGAGTCGGTCCAGGGCTACGGAAACGTCGGGGGCATAGGTGTGGGCGGTTCCGTCTCCGGCGTGTCCATCGGCGGCAGCCTGGGACACCGCGTGCCTACCACCCTCAACGACGTCGTGCCGGTGGGCGAGGCGCAGGTACGTCACGGCGATCCGGTCTACGCCGTCGACGGCGGGATCGGCGAGGTGCAGGGTTTCGTGGTCGATCCGGACCACCAGCAGGTGACCCACGTGCTGCTCCGGGAGGGACACTTCTGGGGGCACAAGGAAGTCGCCATCCCGGTCAGCGCCGTGGTCAACATGGACGACGGCATCAAGCTCAACCTCACCAAGAAGCAGATCGAGGACCTGCCGCCGGTGATCTGACGCGTCGCCGGGCCGGCTCAGCTTCGCCGGCCGGCCAGCGCCACGGTCACGCCCACGCCGATCATGGCCAGCCCTCCGGCGCCGCCGACCAGCTCGTAGCGGCGCGGGGAGCGCGCGAACCAGGCCCGCACCGCGCTGGCCGCGCATCCCCAGCAGGAGTCCGAGACCGCTCCGATGGCCACCGAGACCAGGGCCAGGACCAGCATCTGCGCGGGCACGTGCCCGGCCGCGCGGTCGACGAACTGGGGCAGGATCGCGCCGAACAAGATGTACGCCTTGGGGTTGGTGAGGCCCACCAAGGCCCCGTCCCGGGCGGCTTTCCCGAGGGGGGTTCGGGGGGACGGGTCCCCCTGACCGGGTGGGTCCGGGGGGGAAGAAGGGTTCGTCCCCCCGAGGCCAGCATCTCCCGCCAGCGACTTGCGCCGGCGTATCGCGTGGATGCCGAGCCACACCAGGTACAGCGCGCCCGCTATCTTGACGATCACGAACGCCTGGACCGAGCGTTCCAGCAGCGCGCCCAGCCCGACCGCCACGCACGCCGCCACCACGTAGTTGCCCGCCGCGTGCCCGCACGCCGTGGCCAGCGCGGTGCGGCGTCCGTACGCCAGGGCGCGCCCCACCACGAAGAGCACTCCCGGCCCCGGGATGACGATCAGCACCAGCGAGGCCAGCGCAAAGCCGAGCAGCTGTCCGGTCGACACCATGGCTACGCCTCGCGGCTGAGCAGCTCGCGGCCGTGCGCGCGCAGCTCGGCCACCGAGGGCACGCCGAGCAGCTGCATGGTCCGCTTGAACTGGGCGGCCAGGATGTCCAGCGCCTTGTCCACCCCGGCCTCGCCGCCGGCCATCAGCCCGTACAGGTAGGCGCGCCCGATCGCGCAGGCGTCCGCGCCGAGCGCTAGCGCCACCGCGATGTCGGAGCCGTGCCGGATGCCGGAATCGACCAGCACCGACACGTCCGGCCCGACCGCCTCGCGGACCGGGGCGATCACCTCGGCGGGCGGCACCGTGCGGTCGAGCTGGCGCCCGCCGTGGTTGGACAGCTGCACGCCGTCCGCCCCGGCCGCGACGGCCCGCGCCGCGTCCGCCGGGCCGAGCGGGCCTTTGATGACCAGCCTGCCCGGCCAGCGCGCCCGCAGATCGGCGATGTCGTCCCAGGTGATGGCCGGGTTGAACAACTGCCCGGTGTCCTCGATGGTCACCGCCGGGTGCCCGGTGAAGTTCGCGAAGTCGATGGCCGGGCTGCGCAGCATCCGGGCCCAGTACCCCGGCTTGGCCGCGATGCTGGCCAGCGTCCGCGCGGTGAGCTCGGGCGGGATGACCAGCCCGTTGCGCCGGTCCCTGCTCCGGTGGCCGGTCACGAAGCAGTCCACCGTCACGACCAGGACCCGGTACTTGGCCGCGGCGGCCCGGTCGACCAGCTCCTTGTTCAGCCCGCTGTCGCGCAAGATGTACAGCTGGAACCACAGATCCGGCTGCGCGGCCGCCGCGACCGCCTCGATGGTCGTGGTCGCCATCGTGGACAGCGCGTAGGGCAGGCCGTGCCGCTGCGCCGCGCGCGCGGCGGCGATCTCCCCGCCCGGGTGCATCATCCGCGTGTACCCGGTCGGCGCCAGCGCCAGCGGCAGCGGCGCGACCGAGCCGAGGAACGCCGCGGACAAATCCGGCTCCGACACGTTCACCAGCGCGCGGGGACGGAACCGCCAGCGCCGGAACGCCCGCGTGTTAGCCCGCACCGACAGCTCTTCATCGGCCCCCCCGTCGACGTAGTCAAAGACCGGGCGGGGCGTCCGGCGACGCCCGGCCGCCCGCAGGTCAGCCACGTCATGACAGGCCGAAAGCCGCCTGCGGGTCGCGTCCAGCTCGACCGGTTTCATCTTGATCAGCTGGCGTATCTCCGAAACCCTCATGTCCGGGACGATACGCGGCCGCTGGGGGTCCGCGGAACGGCGCCGCACCAAAGCGTCGGTGCTGCATCTATGCGACCGCGCGGCCAGATGAAACGATCGTGCCGTGACGCCACCCCAGCCGGGCAAGATCGAGGTCACCGATCGGCTCGAGCGCCGGATCCGTAAGCCGATCGACGGGCTGCGCTGCGTCATGTCCTGCATCGAGATCTTCGTGCTGGCGGTGGCCGCCGTCGCGGCCAGCGCCACTACCACGGGGGTGGAGACCGACATCGTGGGCGCAAGCAAGCGGCTGCCGTCCGCCCTGCTCGACGTCGCGCCCCCGGTTGCGCTGTTCGCGCTGCTGATCCTGCCCGTAGCCCTGGGCGTCTACCAGCTCATCAGGGGCCAGGTCCAGCACGTCGTCGAAGCGGTAGCGACCGGCGTGCTGGCCCTCATCGTGGCCGAGGTCGTC
>JASIGD010000199.1 GCA_030045295.1 Streptosporangiaceae bacterium | reverse complement strand
CCGCATTGCGCTCGCCGAGGATGGTGCTCCCCCGGATAGCAGGCCCGCATGCTGATCGTTCCGCCCTCGTCGTCCGAGGTCGTCGGTGGCCGTCGTGCCGTGCACCCGCTCCTGCTCCGCGGCCCGCGCCTGCCAGGCGGGCGTATCGCGGACGTCGTGGTCGCGGGCGGCGTGATCGTTTCCGTCGGTGACGATCCAGCGGGTCATCCGCCGGCGTTGCACGCGGTGGACCTGCGCGGCTACCTTCTCCTACCGTCGCTGGTGGAACCGCACGCTCATCTGCGCCTGACGGGCATGGCCACCAGCACCGGCGAGGCGAGTGGCCCACCTACGGCCGGCCATCACAGGCGGGTAGCCGTGCCCTCCGGCCCCGCGCCGGCGGACATGACCACCCTGGCCTGGAACAGGGCGGCCCGCTACCTCGCGGCCGGAACGACGGCGATCCGGGTCCACGTCGACGTCGGGCAGGAGTCCGGGCTGCGAGCGGTCGAGACGCTGCTCGAGGTGCGAACCGGCCTGGCGGGAATCTTGGACATCCAGATCGTCGCCACGGTCTCGGCCCCACTGACCGGCCTGGCCGGGGCGACCAGCCGGGCGCTGCTGGAGCATGCGCTGGCCGCGGGAGCCGATCTCGCCGGATCCGGACCGGGACTCGGCGACGAAACCGGGCGAGCGGTCGACGCCCTGGCGGACCTGGCCGCCAGGGCTGCCGCCGGCCTCGACCTGCACATCGGCGAAACGGCCGGCCTCCCGCCCAGGGCACTGGGGCGGCTGGTCGAGGTCGCCAGGGCAGGGTTCGGCTACCCGCTCACCGTCAGCCACGTGGCAAGCCTCGGGGCGAAGCGGAAGGAACACCGGCGCACGATGCGATCGCTGGCAGACGGCAGAATCGGCGTGGTAGTCGTGCCACGGTCAGCACCATCGCACGGCGGCGCCGTCACCCCTGTGGACTCCGGGGTCCCGGCGGTTGTGCGGGAACTGCTGGAGGCAGGAGTGCCGATCGCAGCAGGCGGTGGCGGCGCCCACGAGACGCCAATCCCGCAACACGCGGACCCGCTCGGAACGGCCTCGGACCTCGTGGCAGCGCGCCTGACACCCGCCGAGGCAATGACCGCAATCACCGCGGGCGGGCGGCAGATCATGCGCCTTCCCTCCGTCGCGGTCGTCCCGGGCTCCCCGGCTGACCTGGTAGCCATCCGAGCTCCTGATCTATGGGACGCGGTCACCACCCGCACCACCGACCGGATCGTCCTGCGCGGCGGCCGGGTAGTGGCACGCAACGTCGCCATAGCCGACCCTGCCCGGCAGGAACGGGTGATCATCATGTCCGGGTGGAACTTACCGCGGGCTGCCTGAGCCCCGGGCTGGAAGAGGGGTAACCCTGAAGCGACCCGGTTTCATGCGCGTAATCAGTGCGTGCGACCGCTACCCATGATCTACCGGCGGCTGTGGCGCTCGCGATGTCTGGCGGACAGCTGCCGGGCGTACGGTTCAGCGCGACCGGTCGTGGCTGACATGCAGGTGATCGTGAGGCATCGGACCTGGCCTCGTTCGGTCATTTCGTCGCGACGGTATGAGCCGCGCGGCCTGTCACGTTCCAGACCGGATGCCGATCCCGCGAGTTCACCGCAGCGGTGGCCCAGTGGCCTGGAGCGCTGACAGGAAAATGGTTAGCCTGTCAGCGCCGACGTTTCGGCATCAAACACAGGCTAATGGAGGCAGCGCATGGGTACGGTCACGACAGCCGATGGCACAGAGATCTTCTACAAGGACTGGGGCTCGGGCCAGCCGATCGTCTTCAGCCACGGCTGGCCGCTGTCGGCCGACGACTGGGACACCCAGATGCTGTTCTTCCTGCAGCACGGCTACCGCGTCATCGCCCATGACCGGCGCGGGCACGGACGCTCCACCCAGACCAGCGACGGTCACGACATGGACCACTACGCCGATGACCTGGCCGCGGTAACCGCCCATCTCGATCTCCGGGACGCCATCCACGTCGGGCACTCCACCGGCGGCGGCGAAGTCGTCCGCTACATCGCCCGGCACGGGGAGAGCCGCGTGGCGAAAGCGGTCCTGATCAGCTCGGTGCCGCCGCTCATGGTGCAGACCAGCGCCAACCCCGGCGGGCTGCCCAAGAGCGTCTTCGACGACCTTCAGGCCCAGCTGGCCGCCAACCGGTCGGTGTTCTACCGAGCTCTGCCGTCCGGTCCCTTCTACGGCTTCAACCGGCCCGGGGCAGAATCCTCCGAAGCGATCATCGAGAACTGGTGGCGGCAGGGAATGATGGGCGGAGCCAAGGCGCACTACGACGGCATCGTGGCCTTCTCCCAGACCGATTTCACCGAGGACCTCAAGGGGATCACGGTGCCGGTCCTGGTGATGCACGGCGATGATGACCAGATCGTCCCTTACGCCGACTCCGGGCCGCTGTCCGCGAAGCTCGTGCAGAACGGGACGCTGAAGACCTACCACGGATTCCCGCACGGCATGCCGACCACCCAGGCCGCGACAATCAACGCTGACCTGCTGGCCTGGCTGAGTTCCTGAACTACCCGGCGGCCGGGCGCTGGTA
>JASIGD010000198.1 GCA_030045295.1 Streptosporangiaceae bacterium | reverse complement strand
GACCGGCTGCGGGTGGGCTGGCAGTACAAGGCGCTCCACCCGGAGCCCGGACCGCCGCCGCGCAGGCCCACCCCGCCGGAGGCCGAGCGGCTCAGCCCCGACTGGGCCGCGGCCCAGCGGCGCGAGGAGAACCTGCTCAACCGGCCGCTGAAGGCCGCGTTCGCCGCCGCCGGGGCGTTCGCCGCCGTGGCCATCGTGCTCGGGGTGACCGGTTTGCTCAACATCGTGGCGGCCTGGCTCGGCGCGATCGGCGGCTTGCTGGTCGCGGCGGTCACCGGGAATGCCATCTGGCAGGGGGAGCGCGCCCTGCGGTCGCGCCTCGCCGATGAGCGCGGCCGGGTCGGAAAGCTACGCCAGGCCCAGGAAAGCCGGCTCTTCGCCTGGCAGGCCGAACACGCCAGCCGGATCCGCGAGTGGGACGCGCGGCGCGCTGCCTACGAGCGCCAGAAGCTGTGGTACGCGGTGTTCCTGCCCGCCGGCATCAGCCGGGTCGACGTGGCGGGCGGCACGCTGCCGGGCTGGTCGGCGATGCTTACCACGGCCGCCGCGCACCGGCTGGCGGCCGGCGGGAAGGTCACGGTCCTCGACCTGTCCGAGGGTTCGGTCGCCCTGGACCTGATCGCCTGCGCGCGGGCCTCCGGCCCCGAACCGCTGGTCTGGGTGCTGCCCGAGGACCTGCCCAGGCTCGACCTGGGCACCGGCCTCGGCGCCCGGGGGCTGGCCGACGTGCTGTCGCTGACCGTCAGCGTCACCGAGGAGCAGAGTTCCACGCGCGACCTTTCCTTCGACAACGCCATACTCGAGCGGGTCATCGACACGCTGGGCGGGACGGCGACGATCGCCAGCGTGGCCGCCGCGCTGCGGACGCTGGCCCAGGTCGGCAACCCGCGCGAGGACGTGGCGGCCGGGCTGATCAGCCAGCCGCAGGCGGACCGGCTCACCGCGATGTTCGGCGAGGGCGCCGCCAGCCGCGTGGTCATCGAGCGCGCCTGGGTCCTCGAATCCCAGCTGCGCAAGCTGGCCCCGGTCGGCACCGCGCCCGCACCGCTGCCGCGCAGCGCGCTGCGCGTGGTCGCGGTGGGCCGGCAGGCGGGCGTGCTCGAGGGCAAGGTGTTCGCTACCTACCTGGCCGTCGCGCTGACGCACGCCCTGCGCGCCACGCCGCCCGAACGCCCCTGGCAGCACACCCTGTTCGTGCTCGGCGCCGACCGGCTGCGCGGCGACGTCCTGGACCGGCTGAGCGACGCGTGCGAGAGCACCGCGACCGGGCTCGTGCTCGCCTACCGCGCCATCGCGCCGCACGTCAAGCAGCGGCTCGGACGCGGCAACGCCGCGGTAGCGTTCATGCGGCTGGGCAACGCCGAAGACGCCCGGGCAGCGAGCGAGCAGCTCGGCACCGAGCACCGTTTCGTGCTCTCCCAGCTGACCGAGACGGTCGGCGTCTCGGTCACCGACACCACCGGCGGCTCCTACACCAGCACCGCCGGGGAGACCAGTTCGCTGGCCACGTCCTGGTCGGCCAGCGAAGGCACCACCCGCAGCGCCGGGCACGGCCGGACCGGGGCGGGCAGCCTGCTGCCGTCCGGAGCCACCTTCTCGCGCAGCGCCCAGACCAGCGATTCGCGCAGCACCGGCGAGAGCGAATCGGTCAGCACCGGAATCAGCACCAGCACGGCGTGGGGGATAACGACGTCCCGGGCGGCCGGCGACAGCGAATCGCTCGCCTCCGCGCTGCAGCGCTCCCGCGAATTCCTGGTCGAGCAGCACGAACTCCAGCAGCTGCCGGCCAGCGCGATGATCATCAGCTACGCCGGCCCGGACGGCCGGAAGGTGATCATGGCCGACGCCAATCCGGGCATCGGCGGCCTCGCCGCGGCGACCCCGCTGACGCTGGAGGAATCCCGGGCCGGGCCGCCGCCCAACCTCGGCCCGCCGCCGCGCCTTGACTGGCGCAAGCCTCGCTCCTGAACGCTGAACGACCGGATAGCATCAGGCCGGTGAGCACGAGCAGCCCGCCGTCCCGGCGGTCCGGCCTCCCCTTGCGCGCGCGCCTCGCCACCACGGTCGGCGGCGCGGCCGGACGCGCCTCCAGGCTGGCCGGCCGCGGCGACGGATCGGTCATCGGCGGGGTCATCGGCCTGCGGCTGAAACCCGATCTGCTCTCCCTGCTCGCCCGCGGGCGACAGATCGTCCTGGTCACCGGGACCAATGGGAAGACCACCACGACCAGGCTGGTCACCGCCGCGCTCGGCACGCTGGGCCAGCAGGTCGCCTCCAACGCGTTCGGCTCGAACATGGAGGCCGGCCTGGTCGCCGCGCTCGCCAGGGCACCGGATGCCACCATGGCCGTCCTCGAGGTCGACGAGAAGTACATGCCGGCCACGCTCCGGGCCACGGGCGCCCGCATAGTGACGCTGCTCAACCTGAGCCGCGACCAGATGGACCGGGCGGCAGAGATCTGGCTGCTCGCTCGGCGCTGGCGGGCGGCGCTGGCTACCGCGGAGTGCTGGGTCATCGCGAACGCCGACGACCCGCTGGTGGCCTGGTCCGCCGGGGAAGCGCGCCAGGTCACCTGGGTCGCCGCCGGGCAGCGGTGGCACGACGACTCCTGGTGCTGCCCGAACTGCGGGTCCCATCTGCGGCGCGACGGCGACGACTGGTACTGCGGCGAGTGCCCGAACCGGCGGCCTCCGGTCAGCTGGGTCCTCGTGGGCGATGAGGTGATCGACCCCACCGGCCGGTCCCGCCCGCTCGACCTGATCCTGCCCGGCCGGGCCAACAGGTCGAACGCCGTGATCGCGCTCGCGGTGGCGGACGTGTTCGGCATCGGCGTCACGCAGGCGCTGGCTGCGCTGCAACAGGTGCAGTCCGTCGCAGGCCGGTACCTGCAGGTCCGCCGGCGCGGCTGCGAGCTGCGGCTGCTCCTGGCCAAGAACCCGGCGGGCTGGCTGGAGGCGCTCGACATCTTGGCGCCCGCCCCGGTGCCGGTCCTGCTGGCCGTAAACGCCCAGGTGCCGGACGGGCGAGACACCTCGTGGCTGTGGGACGTGGACTACCGCCGCCTGCGCGGGCGGCCGGTGTTCGTGACCGGCGAGCGCCGGACCGACCTGGCGGTCCGGCTGGAAGCCGACGAGGTGGCGTTCCGCCTGGTCGGCGGCGTCGACGAGGCGGTGGATCTCGCCCGCAGCCCGTCCATGGACGTGATCGCCAACTACACGGCGTTCCAGCAGATCCGCGCGGTACTCGGGCGCACGGCCTGAAGCGCTGAGGCAGGAGGCGTGATGGAACACGGTCCCGGCCGGGACTACGGGCCCCCGGGGGCCGGGCGGCCTTCGGCGGTGCGGCTGGTCTGGGTCTACCCGGACTTGCTCAGCACCTACGGTGACCGCGGCAACCTGCTCGTACTGGCGCGCCGCGCCCGGCTGCGCGGCTTTCCCGTCGAGATAGCCGAGGTCAACTCCGACCAGCGGGTACCGGCCGGCGGCGACATCTACCTGCTCGGCGGCGGCGAGGACCTGCCGCAGGTCCTGGCCGCGCGCCGGCTCCGGGCCGACGGCGGGCTGTCGGCGGCCGTCGTCCGGGGCGCGGTCGTCCTGGCCGTCTGCGCCGGGTATCAGATCGTCGGCACCGAGTTCGGCGGGGCGGAAGGCGAGCCGGTCCCCGGGCTGGAACTGCTCGACAT
>JASIGD010000197.1 GCA_030045295.1 Streptosporangiaceae bacterium | reverse complement strand
CGGGGGCGGCCTGCGCGGCCTCCGGACCGGACCCGCCGGACAGCCCGGACATCCCCGGGACCACGTCCGGCTCCGGCCGCTCGGGTCGGGTCCGCGGCGCCGATACCGGCCCGGCGTAGATATCCTGCCGGGCCGGCGACTGCACCTCGCCGTTGGCCGCCTGCGCCGCCCGGTCCTCGCGGGACCGGTCATCGCGGGACCGCGCGTGCGCGCCCGGGCGCGGCAGCTGCTGGGACGGCCGCTGGTATTCCGCCACTACCGGGACGGTGTAGATGGAGGGCGGCGCGTGGTTGGCCGGAAGCCGCGGGTAAGACCCCGCGCCGGCCCCCGCCGAGTGGCCGTTGGCCAGCGTCCGGCCCGGCGCCCGGTCCGCGTCGTCCTGCTCGTCCGCGCGGACGGGCTCGGCTCCCGCGATCAGCTCGACGTAGGGCCGGAGCTGCTCGCCGCCGATCTCGATGATGTCGTCGGACTCCTGGCGCAGACCGCGGGAGATCGTCCAGTTGCCGTCCACGGCTATGTGCACCAGGGTGACCCGCATGCCGAGGTCCTGAACGTCGGCGATGACCTGGGCCAGGTCCTCCTCCGCGCTGATCACCAGCGCGTCACTGATCGCGTTGTTGCGCGCCAGCGTGGCCAGGTCGCGGTGAATCTCGGTTTCCACGCCCTCTCGCCGGCCCGGGCGGATCTTCGCGACGCGGAGCTTGATCCCCGGCACGTCGGCCAGTGCGTCCTGCTCGGCCGTGCGCCGGCCGTCGACCGTCGCCTCGTACCAGTAGCAGCGCAGCAGCGGCAGCCCCGTCCGCTCCCTGGCCAGGCAGGCCAGGAGCCGCAAGAGCCCTTCGTAGTCCCAGGATACCGATTCGCCGCGGCGGGTCCCGTGCACGGCCATGGCACCATCCGTGAGCACGTAGCTTGCGTCAACGAACAGCGCGCAGCGATCCACGGCCCCACCGTCCTTCCCTCGGCGCAGCAGCCGCTGATCAGGCACCAATCTGGACCTGACCGCTCTAAGAGTAGTGAAGTAACCTGCTCCGGGATGGCTTTCCACGCATTCCCGCTGCCTGGAGGGGGCGCAGGCAGCAGGTAACCCCGTCTGGAAGGATCACTGCCGTGAGCGACGATCGCACGGAACTGCTCGCGGCGATCAAGGCGAAGGCCGTCGTCCGCGGCGACTTCGTCCTGTCCTCCGGCCAGCGGGCCGACTGGTACGTCGACCTGCGCCGGATACTGCTGGACGGGCGGCTGGCGCCGCTGGCCGGGCGGGTCATGCTCGACCTCACCTGGGACCTGCGGTACGAGGCGGCCGGCGGGCTCACCATGGGAGCCGATCCCGTCGCCACGGCGATGATGCACGCGGCGGCCCGCCGCGGAACGCCCATCGACGCGTTCGTGGTGCGGAAAAAGGAGAAGGACCACGGCATGCAGCGCCGGATCGAAGGACCCGACGTGGCCGGCCGGCGCGTCCTCGCCGTCGAGGACACCTCCACCACCGGCGCTTCCCCGCTCACCGCGGTCGACGCGCTGCAGGAAGCCGGAGCCGAGGTGGTCGGCGTGGCCGTGCTGGTGAACCGGGGCGCCAGGGAGCACGTGACCCGGCGGGGGCTGCCGTTCCGCGCTGCCTATGACCTGTCAGACCTCGGCATCTGACCTGTGCTTGCCGGGCGGGCGGGGTTCCGGAGGCGCCGCCTGGCCCGCTTGCTGCGCGCGGGCCCGCGCGGATTCGCGCCGGAACTCGCGCAGGCGGTACGCGACGAAGCCGACGATCGCGACGACCAGGGCGGCGAAGATCACGTACCCGGCCACGGCCAGGCCGTGGCTGATGCTCCTCCAGGCGCTGCCGAGGCCGTATCCGATGCTCGTCATGACCGTGACGTAGATGACGGTGCCGATCAGGCTGAGCACGCCGAAGCGGACCGGGGGGACCCGCACCAGCCCGGCCACGATCGAGGTGAAGGCCCTGACGAAGGGCAGCATGCGCCCGACCGGGATGGCCCAGGCGCCGCGGCCCTCCAGGAAGCGCTCGGCCCGGTCCACGTCGGCCTGCGTCACCAGGACGTAGCGGCCGAGCTTGTGCACGAGCGGCCGGCCGCCGATCCAGCCCACGGCGTAGGAGATGTACGAGCCGACCATTTCGGCCGCGGTGCCGATGATGATCACCAGGGCGAAGCTCAGATGGCCCTGGTAGGCGAGCACTCCGGCGAAGCCGAAGGTGATCTCGGACGAGATCGGGATGCACGCCGCTTCGAGGATGCCGAACAAGATCAGCGCGGCGTAGCCCGCCGACGTGAGAAAGCTCTCCATAGGCTTTCTGTTGTACCCCATGCCCGGCACCGCGCGGTGCACCTTCACGCGCGCTTCATGTCCCGCGGAGTTCAGGCCAAAGGTCCCTGGAGGCCACCGAGGCCTGGTTGTCTAGAGTTGGATCAGGTCCAAGCTCAAGGGAGTCATCCGCCATGCCTATCGCCACCCCGGAGATCTACGCGCAGATGCTCGACACCGCCAAGCAGCGTGGTTACGCGTTCCCCTCCATCAACGTGAGCTCCAGCCAGACGCTCAACGCCGCGCTGCGCGGGTTCGCCGACGCGGGCAGCGACGGGATCGTGCAGGTATCCACCGGCGGGGCCGAGTACCTGTCCGGCGCGGCGGTCAAGGACATGGTGACCGGCGCGGCCGCGCTGGCCGAGTTTGCGCACGTGGTGGCCGACAAGTACCCCATCCACGTCGCCCTGCACACCGACCACTGCCCGAAGGACAAGCTGGACGCCTACATGCGCCCGCTGGTCGCGATCTCGCGGGAACGGGTGGATCGGGGCGAACAGCCGCTGTTCCAGTCGCACATGTGGGACGGCTCGGCGGTGCCGCTGGCGGAGAACCTGCAGATCGCCTCCGAATTGCTGACGCAGTGCGCGGCCGCGCACACGATCATGGAGATGGAGATCGGCGTCGTCGGCGGCGAGGAAGACGGGGTCGTCGGCGAGATGAACGAAAAGCTGTACAGCACGCCGGAAGACGCCCTCGCGACCGCCGAGACCCTCGGGCTCGGCGAGCGCGGCCGGTACATCCTCGCGGCGACGTTCGGCAACGTGCACGGCGTCTACAAGCCCGGGCACGTCAAGCTGCGCCCGACCGTGCTGCGGGACATCCAGGAGGCGGTGGGGCAGAAGTACGGCCAGGACAAGCCCTTCGATCTGGTATTCCACGGCGGGTCGGGCTCGGCGCTCGAGGAGATCAGGGAGGCGATCTCCTACGGCGTGGTCAAGATGAACATCGACACCGACACGCAGTACGCGTTCACCAGGCCCACCGCGGACCACATGTTCAAGAACTACGACGGCGTCCTCAAGGTGGACGGCGATGTCGGCAGGAAGAAGGATTACGACCCGCGGAGCTGGGGCCGGGCCGCCGAGGCCGGCATGTCCGAGCGGGTCGTCCACGCCTGCGAGGACCTGATGTCAGCGGGCCACCAGCTGAGCTGACCGTACCGGAGACCCGAACGCCGATGGAGCGAGACAGCCTGCTGGCCGGGCCGCCGGCCACGTACCTGCCGGAAAACGAGGAGGCGGCGGCCGCCCTGCGGGCGGCCAGCCAGCCCGCGGACGTCGCGGCGCGCTTCCCGGCGTACTCGGCGGCCTGGGCGGCCCTGGCCGAGCGCGCATTCGCCCAGGGTGACACCGTCGCCGCCTACGCCTACGCGCGCACCGGCTACCACCGCGGCCTGGACCAGCTGCGCCGGGCGGGCTGGCGCGGGAACGGCCCGATCCCGTGGGAGCACGAGCCCAACCGGGGCTTCCTGCGGTCCCTGCACATGCTGGCCAAGGCGGCCGGCGCGATCGGCGAGGACGACGAGGCCCGGCGCTGCGGGCAGTTCCTGCGCGACAGCAGCGCCACCGCCGCCGCCGAGCTGTCCTAGCCCGCGGGACCGGATCACCCAGTATGTGGGTTACCGGCCGTCGTTGCGGGTAATCTCAGAGCGCAAGAGCCCCTGCCGCGCTTGCGCCTGAGCGGGGGCTTCATCATGCGGGTCAGCAGAAGGGACGCGCGATGCCCGCCATCGTGCTGGTCGGCGCCCAGTGGGGCGACGAGGGCAAGGGCAAGGCCACCGACCTGCTCGGCGACCGCGTGGACTACGTGGTCAGGTACCAGGGCGGGAACAACGCCGGCCACACGGTCGTCATCGGCGACGAGACCTACGCGCTGCACATGCTGCCGTCCGGCGTGCTGTCACCCGGTGCCGTCCCGGTGATCGGCAACGGCGTGGTCATCGACCCGCAGGTGCTGCTGGACGAGATCGACGGGCTGCAGGCGCGCGGCGTGGACTGCGGGAAGCTGCTGGTCTCGGCCAGCGCGCACCTGATCATGCCCTATCACCGGGCGCTGGATAAGGTGACCGAGCGTTACCTCGGCAGCGCGCGGATCGGCACCACGGGCCGCGGCATCGGCCCCGCCTACGGCGACAAGATCGCGCGGGTCGGGATACGCGTCCAGGACCTGTTCGACCCGGGCATCTTGCGTAAGAAACTCGAACTCGTGCTGCGCGAGAAGAACCAGATCCTCGGCAAGGTCTACAACCGCCGCGGCATCGACCCCCAGGCCTGCGCCGATGAGTACCTGCGCTACGCCGAACGGCTCTGCCCCTACGTGGCCGATACCGGGCTCATCCTCGGCCAGGCCCTGGACCAGGGCCGGGTGGTGCTGCTGGAGGGCGCCCAGGCCACCATGCTCGACGTGGATCACGGCACGTACCCGTTCGTCACCTCGTCCTCGCCGACCGCGGGCGGCGCCTGCGCCGGGTCCGGCATCGGCCCGACCAGGATCGCCAAGGTCATCGGCATCGTCAAGGCGTACACGACCCGGGTGGGCGAGGGTCCCTTCCCCACCGAGCTGCGCGATGAGCAGGGCGAGTGGCTGCGCCAGGCAGGCGCCGAGTACGGCGTGACCACGGGCAGGCCGCGCCGCACCGGCTGGTTCGACGCGGTGATCGCCAGGTACGCGACCCGCGTCAACGGGATCACCGACTACTTCCTGACCAAGCTGGACGTCCTGTCCGGCCTGGACCAGGTGCCGGTCTGCGTGGCTTACCAGGTGGACGGGACCAGGCACGACGAGATCCCGATGACGCAGACCGGGTTCCACCACGCGGTGCCGGTCTACGAGTACTTCGACGGCTGGTACGAGGACATCTCCAAGGCCCGCTCGTTCGGCGAGCTGCCGGCCAACGCGCGGACCTACATCGCGGCGGTGGAGAAGATGATCGGCGCCCCGGTGGCCGCGGTCGGCGTCGGCCCGCGGCGCGACCAGACGCTCCAGGTCCGCCCCTTGCTGCCCTGACCGCTAGGCTCACGGCGTGCGCATTCTCGTGGTCGGGTCGGGGGGGCGTGAGCACGCGATCGTTCGCGCGCTGGCCAGCGGCGCCGACAGCGTGCACGCGGCGCCGGCCAACCCGGGCATCGCGGCGCTGGCCGAGACCCACCCGGACGCCGTCCCGGCCCCGGACCAGATCGCCGGCCTGGCCCGCAGGATCGGCGCCGACCTGGTCGTGATCGGTCCGGAGGCGCCGCTGGTGGCGGGGGCGGCCGATGCCGTGCGCGAGGCCGGCATCGCCTGCTTCGGCCCGGACGCCGCCGCGGCCATGCTCGAGGGCTCGAAGTCCTTCGCCAAGCAGGTCATGGCGGCGGCGGGGATCCCGACCGCCGCGTCGCGTACCTGCCGCACGAGCGCCGAGGCGGACGCGGCGCTCGCCGAGTTCGGAGCGCCCTACGTGGTCAAGGATGACGCCCTGGCGGCGGGCAAGGGAGTCCTGGTCACCGCCGACCTGGACGCGGCGCGGCGGCACGCGCGGGCCTGCGGCACGGTGGTGATCGAGGAGTTCCTCGACGGCCCGGAGGTCTCGCTGTTCGCGGTCACCGACGGCACGACGGCGATCCCGCTGCTGCCGGCGCAGGACTTCAAGCGCGCCCGCGACGGTGACCTCGGCCCGAACACCGGCGGTATGGGCGCCTACGCCCCGCTGCCCTGGGCAGCGGCCGACCTGCCCGAACAGGTCCTGGACGCGGTGATCGGCCCGGCCGTCGAGGCCATGCGCCGGCGCGGCACGCCGTACCGCGGGCTGCTGTACGCCGGCCTGTGCCTGACCGCGGCCGGCCCGCGGGTGGTCGAGTTCAACGCCCGCTTCGGGGACCCGGAGACGCAGGTGGTGCTGGACCGGCTCGGCACCCCGCTCGCGCCGCTGCTGTACGCCGCGGCGGCCGGCGACCTGGTCGGCGCCGAGCCGCCGCGCTGGCTCCCGGGCGCCGCGGTGGTGGTGGTGATCGCCGCCGACGGCTATCCCGAGAACCCGGTCAAGGGCGAGAAGATCAAAATCCTTGATCCCGAACGATCGGTGGTGGCCCGCTCCGGCCACGCTGCGACGCCGCGAGGGACAGACGACCCGGCGCCCGCCCAGGCCTACGTCCTGCACGCGGGCACGGCTATCGGCCCGGCCG
>JASIGD010000196.1 GCA_030045295.1 Streptosporangiaceae bacterium | reverse complement strand
GCGGGTACTGCCGGCCCGGCGCCCGCGGCCGCGGACCCGGCTGGCCCGGTGGCCGCCTACGGGCCCGATGGCGCGCTCATCGCGCTGCTCACCGAGGAATCCGGGCAGGCGCGCCCGCTCGCGGTCTTCGCCTGAGGCGCGGCCCGGGGGCCCGCGTCCGGTGGGTAACCTGATCGCGGCTCGTGGCGGGGCATCGTTAGGCTGGTGGTCGCCGGAAACGAAGGAGGAACGGGGACCGTGTACCGCTGGTATGGCCTGGCTGACGTGCCCGCCGACTGGGGCAGGTGCGTCGTCACGATCGGCGTGTTCGACGGCTTGCACCGCGGCCACCAGCACATCATCGCCCGGGCCGGCGAGATCGCGCGGGCCAGGGACCTGCCGGTGGTGGTGGTTACCTTCGACCCGCACCCCGACGAGGTGCTGAGGCCAGGCCCGCACCCGCCGTACCTCACCACGCAGCGGCGGCTGGCGGAACTGCTCGCCGGCCTTGGCGTCGGTGCCCTGTGCGTGCTGCCCTTCACCCAGGAATTCTCCAGGCTCAGCCCGGATGAGTTCGTCCGGGCGGTCTTGTCCGAGCGGCTGCACGCCGCGGCCGTGGTGGTCGGGGAGAACTTCCGGTTCGGCTACCGTGCCGCCGGCGACGTGCCGCTGCTGGTGAAGCTGGGCGAGAAGTACGACTTCACCGCCGAGGGGGTGCCGCTGCTGGTCGTCGACGGCGTGACGATTTCCTCGACTTACATCAGGGAGCGGCTGGCCGCCGGGGACGTCATCGGCGCGGCCGCCGCGCTCGGCCGCCCGCATCGGGTGGAAGGCGTGGTCGTGCGCGGTCACATGCGGGGCCGGGCGCTCGGCTTTCCCACCGCCAACCTGGAGACCCCGGCGCACGCCGCCACTCCCGCCGACGGCGTGTACGCCGGCTGGCTGATCAGCCTGGACATCGACGGCACCGAGACCGACCGCTGGCCGTCCGCGATCTCGGTCGGCACCAACCCGACCTTCGGCGGCGGCGACCGGACCGTCGAAGCCTACGCGCTCGACCGTGACGACCTGGACCTGTACGGGGTCCGCGCCGCTATCGAGTTCGCCGCCAGGCTCCGCGGCACCGAGCGGTTCGACTCCGTCGACGCGCTGGTCGACCAGATGCGCGAAGACGTCATCCGGGCCCGGGTCCTGACCGCTGACTGACCGCTACGCCCCGGCCATGCCCTCGCAGGGGGGTCATCCCCCCCGGGACAGCACGGCCTCCAGCGCCCGCCGCAGCGGCACCATACGCTCGGTGGCGGCCCACCGCGCGGCGGGCAGGGTTCGCGCGGTGACCGGTTCTGTCACCTCGATGTAGCACTTGATCTTGGGTTCGGTCCCGCTCGGACGGAGCACCACCCGGGCGGCGGGCAGCCGGAAAATCAGCACGTCCGCCCCGGGCACGTCGGCGCCGACCGCTCCCGCGCCCGTGCCCGCCGCGGCGCGCCCCCCCTCGCTGGCCTCGAGATCGGTGATGCCGGTCACCGGCTGGCCACCGAGTTCTGCCGGGGGATCGGCCCTGAGCCGGCGCATGACATCAGCCTGATCGGCGGTTCGCAACGTCAGCTGAGACGTCAGGTGCACGCCGTACGCCGTCTCCAGCTCGTCGTACCGTTCGGGCACCGAGCGGCCCGCCGCCTTGGCGTCGGCCGTCAGCCTGAGCATGGCCAGCGCCGCGCCGATGCCGTCCTTGTCGCGGACCACGTCGCCGACGGCGTAACCGAGCGCCTCCTCATAACCGAACACAAAACGGCTGCCCGGCACCGCGTCGCCCGCCCGGGCGATCCACTTGAACCCGGTCAGGGTTTCCGCGTACCTGACCCCGGCCGCCGACGCGATCTTGGCGAGCAGCGTCGAGGAGACGATCGTGGACGCCACCAGCCGGGCCTCGGGCGCAACGTCGCCCGCCGTCTGCTCCAGCAGGCTGGCACCGAGCAGGGCGCCCACCTGATCCCCGGTCAGCACGAGCCACCCAGCCTCGGCGCCCGGCGCGGATCCGCCGCCCGCCGGTCGCGGCACGGCCACGGCCAGCCGGTCCCCGTCAGGGTCGCTGGCGATCACGAGGTCGGCGCCGAGCCGTCGCGCGTCCGCTAGCGCCAGGTCGAGCGCGCCCGGCTCCTCGGGATTGGGAAACGCGACGGTCGGGAAGTCCGGATCCGGGTCAGCCTGCGCCGCCACCACGTGCGGCGCCGCGAAGCCCGCCTGGCGGATGGCCCGCACCATAAGCGCCCCGGCCACCCCGTGCATCGGCGTGTAAACCACGCTCAGCCCCGGCCGGTCCCGCGTCCCGGCCGCCGGCCCCGCGGCAGTGGCCACCACGGCATCGAGGTAGGCCCGGGCCACCTCGTCGCCGTGCCGTACGATCAGCGGGCTCCCCGGGTCCGCCACCGGGATCTGCGACAGCGGCCCGAGGCCCGCGATCCGTTCCTGGATCTCCGCGTCGACGGGGGGGATGACCTGGGCGCCGTCGCTCAAGTACAGCTTGTACCCGTTGTCCGCGGCCGGGTTGTGGCTCGCGGTGATCATCACCCCGGCGCTGGCGGCCAGGTGCCGGACCGCGAAGGCGAGCAGCGGGGTCGGGCACGGCAGCGGGAGCACGTGCACGCCGATGCCCGCGCCCGCCAGCACCCCGGCCACCTCCGCCGCGAAGTCCGCCGACCGGTGCCGCGCATCACACCCGACCACGACGCTGACCCCCGAACCGCCCGAACCGGTGCCGTCCGGTAGCCAGCCCTGGCTGGGCGCGTCGTCAGGCCCCGGGCCGAGCAGCCAGCCGGCCACCGCGGCGGTCGCGGCCCTGACCACCGCGCGGTTCATCCGGTTCGGGCCCGCGGCGACCACGCCCCGCAGCCCCGCCGTCCCGAACTCCAGCCGCCCCGCGAACCGGTCCCGCAGCTCAGCCAGCGCCAACTCGGCCGGAAGTTCAGCTGGCGCATAGCCAGGCTGCCCCGTAGCCGCCGGGTCGCCCCCGGGGCCGGTGCCGGTTCCCGGCTCCCCGAAGGCCCGGTCGAGCAGCGCCCGCAACTCGGCCCGGTCCCACGCGTCGGGGTCGTCCGCGATCCACGCCTCGACCTCACCCCGGAGCTGAGCCTCAGCCGCCACTTGAACCACTCCCATAGCGAGACCCCTAAAAGATCATGGAAGATCCGGGTTCCGTGGAAACTTTGGGGGACCGGGATCCCCCGGATCTTCCACGAAGCCCGGAACTTCCACGGTAAATCGGCGGCCCGGGGAACTCCCGTCACCCAGGCCACTCCCGGAGCACTCCCGACGTCGCAGAGCGATGCGCCACCGCTCGTTCGGCAAAAAGAGGATCTTAGGACTTGACGTACGGGGTGCCTTCGGCCCGGGGGCCGCGGACCTTGCCCACCAGCCCGGCCAGCACGATGATCGTCACGATGTACGGCGTCATGAGCAGCAGGTTCGACTGGATGGGCACGTTGATCGTGGACAGGATGGACTGCAGCTGCGAGGTGAAGCCGAACAGCAGCGCCGCCCCGATCGCGCCGAACGGCGTGTACCGCCCGAAGATCATCGCGGCGAGCGCGATGTAGCCCTCGCCGGAGGACATGTCCTTGCCGAACGAGCCGACCGAGCCGATCGTGAAGTACGCGCCGCCGAGGCCGGCGATCAGCCCGGCCGCGATCACGTTGCGGTACCTCATCGCGATGACGCCGATGCCGACGGTGTCGGCCGCGATGGGGTGCTCGCCGATGGCCCGGGTCCGCAGCCCCCACCGGGTGGAGAACAGGCCGACCTGCACGCCGGCCAGCGCGATGTAGGTGAGGTACAGGAAGATCGTCGAGTCGAAGAAGACCGGGCCGAGGATCGGGATGTCGCCGAGCAGCGGGATCTTGATGGCGGAGAACGTGGC
>JASIGD010000195.1 GCA_030045295.1 Streptosporangiaceae bacterium | reverse complement strand
CGCCCAGCGTGGTGCCCGCACCGGGACGGCTGTCGCAGCGCAGCCGGCCGCCGAGGGCCTCCACCCGGTCGGCCAGCCCGCGCAGCCCGCTACCCCCGTCACTGCCTGCGTCCAGGCACGCCCCGCCGATCCCGTCGTCACCCACCTCGATGACCAGCTGACCGCCGGTGCGGGCCAGACGGACCCTGAGTTCGTCGGCCCGGGCGTGTTTGAGGGCGTTGGCCAGCCCCTCGGCCACCACGAAATACGCGGTGCTCTCCACCGCAGCAGGCAGCCTGCGGTCGGCGCCGCAGAGGCCGTCGGTATCCAGGCGGGTGCGGATCGGCATCCGGTCGGCCAGGTCCTCCACCGCGGCGGCCAGCCCGCGCTCGATCAACCCGGCCGGCATCACCGCGTGCACGAACGAGCGCAGCTCGGCGGCGGCCGCATCAATCCCGGCCCGCAGCGCCTCGGCCGCCTCCGACATCGCCGTGGTCGCGTCCGGGTCCTTGGCCAGCTGCTGGGCGTCCAGGGCTAGCAGTACCAGCCGCACCTGCAACCCGTCGTGCAGGTTGCGGGCGACCAGGCGGCGCTCCCGGTCGCTGGCCTGCACGATGCGGGCGCGCGAGCGGCGCAATTCTGCCTCCCCGGCCCGCAGCTGCGCGGTCAGCCGCTCGGCCTCCACCGCCAGGGCCAGCACCTGCCCGGCCGCGCGCACCGGGGCCGCATCGTCGATCAAGGTAGCGTCGTAGACGATGGCCCCCACCCGCCGCCCGGCCGAGGTGATCTCGGCGGCCGCCCGCCCAGCCCCGGCCGCGGGCAGCGCCACCGGGGCACCGGCGGCGTCCACGTAGCCGTGCCGGCCGGGGAGCCAGAACACCACCTGGAGGGAGGGATCGCCCAGGGTGCGCGCGAGCGCGTCGGCTAGCCCCGGGCGGGTGACGGCCGCGGTGGACAGCCAGGCGCCGAGTTCGGCGATCTCCCCGGTGCGGGCGAACCCGCCGCGCAGCAGCACCAGGACGAAGGCCACCGGCACCCCGGCCAGCAAGGCCACCTGCACGGTGAACCGGGTCGGCGCGCCGAGCAGCGGGTCGAGCCAGGCGCTGAGCGCGACCAAGAGCACCGCCAGCATCCCGTAGCCGTACAACGGCAGCAGCACCCGGCGGCGGGCCCGGTCGGCGCGCCGCAGCCGCCCGGCCAGGATAATCGCGGTGGCGGCCAGGACCGCGCTGGCGGCGGCGTGGGTGGCGTCCGCGCTGAGGGCGGCCAGGTCGGGCCGGTCGGTGACGGCCAGCACGCCGTCCGGTCCGGTCGCGGCGGCGAACACGTGTTGCGGGAGCCCGTCCAGCAGGGCGACGACATAGACAGCGACAGTGGCCGCGCGGGCGGCCCGGCTGCGGAGCCGCCCGGAGGGGAAGGCCAGCAGCAGGTGGACCACCACCGCCGCCGGCACGACGCTCAGGATCACTGCTGGCACGCTCAACACCGGGCTGGTGGTGTTGACCAGCCCCGCCACCAGCCAGCTTACGGCCCCGGCGACCAGCAGGGCGCCCATGCGGTTACTCGGCCGCCGCCACCACGCCACTAGCCCGGCCGCGGCATAGATCCCGCCCGCTGCTACCGGCTCGGCCAGCAGCCACAGCGGGCCGAACGGACTGGCGGCCAGCAGCACGATCTCCATCCCGCCCAGCACGGCGACGGCCACGCCCAGCAGCACCAGCGCACCGTGCAGTGACCACGACACCGGGAATCGCCCGCTTGCCGGCAGGGTCATACCGTCGAGACTGCCAGCTCATCCCGTGCCTGCCAAGGGACCCAAGTCCAGCCCTTGGCAGGAGACCTGCGTCTTCCCCAAGAGGCGACCTGGGCCTATGGGCAACCGCGGCCCGTCCTGAGAAGGTCGAATGGCGGCTCGACGCGACGGGCTTGGTCGAGGATTACCGGTTGCCGGACGAGCCGAGGGTACCGGCTGCTGGAAGAGGAGATGGGTTT
The DNA here is from genome assembly GCA_030045295.1 of Streptosporangiaceae bacterium. The sequence goes on along the minus strand of JASIGD010000195.1, from coordinate 2,751 downwards.
CATGGCAGTAGCGGAAGACCTGCGGATCATCGGGGTCAAGGTCGACTCGCGGGACGCAGCCGACCAGGTTGTGGACCGGCTGGACCAGATGGTCGATGCCGGCCAGGCGACGATCCGCGAGGTGGCGATCGTCTTCAAGAGGCCCGACGGCAGGGTCAAGGTCCACTACCTGCATTCGCACGCGGTGCTTATCGGCGCGGGCGTCGGAGTCGCGGTAGGCCTGGGCGGCCTCACCATCGCCACCGGCGGGCTGCTGTGGGCCTTTATCGGCGGCGTGGCCGCCCTGGGCGTCGAGGCCGGCATCGGGGCGGAAATCGGGCATGCCGTGGCCAAGCACCGGCGCCAGGAGAGCAAGGCCTTCCTGAAGTCGATGGGCGACACCGTCCAGGCCGGCGGCGCTGCGGTCCTGGTGGTCTGTGACCCGCCCAACGCGGAGAAACTGCTCGCCGAACTGCGCGCGGACTACCCGGGCCACGAAACCATCGACGTGTCCGCGGCCGAGCAGGAAGACATCATCAGCGGCGCCCGCGAAGCGGTGGCCGCAGCAAGCTGACCGCGCCGGGACCGGCCGGCTCGCCGGCACCACCCCGCTTGACCGCCACGGCACTGGCTAGCGCGTGGCTGCCGCGGTGACGCCGGAGGAGGTGACGGCCGGTGACCGGCATTACCGGTTACTCGGAGGTCAGATCAGGGAGTTAGCCATGAATAATCCTGCGGGCCGTCCTGTTACGGTTCGGTCCCGGACTCCTGATCCTGCTCATGCGAACCCCGCGGCCGCGCAGCGCGGCCGCGCTCAAGCCCCACCCGGACCAGGGCGAAGCTGCACGTTCGCGCGCGCCTTCCGCTGCGGGTTGTGACCGGAAAGGTACAGGCGATGAACGATTTTTTCAAGCGCTCCCGCTGGCTGCTGGCTGGTGCGGCGTTGACGGTCGCGGGCTTGCTGGCCGCGGTGTTGCCCGCGGCGGCCGCGACCGGGACACCGGCGCAGGCCCCGGCCGGGCCGGCGGTGCCGGTGCTGAACTGGCAGTCCTGCACCGGCGCGGGCGAGACCGGCTTTGACTGCGCGACCGCCCTGGTGCCGCTGGACTACCAGCAGCCGCACGGGCAGATGATCCAGCTGGCCGTGATCAAGCACCCGGCGACCGACCCGGCACAGCGGATCGGGTCGCTGTTCTATAACCCGGGCGGCCCGGCCACGTCCGGGGTCGCTGACCTGCCGGTGGAATACCAGTTCTTCCCGGCTGCGGTGCGGCAGCGGTTCGACATCATCAGCTGGGACCCGCGCGGGGTCGGCAACAGCACCGCGGTGCAATGCTTCCCCACCCCAGCGGCCGAGGCGAAGTTCTTCGCCCCCCTGCCCGCCGGGTTCCCGGTCAGCAAGGCCCAGCAGGACACCTCGATCTCGCTGTTCGCGCAGTTCGGCCAGCTCTGCCAGCAGGCCAACCCGGCGCTGCTGTCGCACGTGTCCACCGCCGACACCGCGCGCGACCTGGACCTGCTGCGCCAGGCGGTCGGCGACCCGGTGCTGAACTACTACGGCGTCTCCTACGGCACCTACCTGGGCGCCACCTACGCCAACTTGTTCCCGTCCAAGGTCGGCGCCATGGTGCTGGACGGCAACGTCAACCCCGTCGCCTGGGCCACCCCCCAGCAGGCCGGCGGCATCCCGCTCAGCACCTCCATCCGCCTTCAAAGTGATGTTGGCGCGGCGGCGACCCTGGGGCAGTTCCTGAGCCTGTGCGGGCAGGCCCCCGCCAGCAGGTGCGCGTTCTCGGCCGGGACCGCCGCGGCCACCACCGCCAAATACGCGCAGCTGCTGAACTACCTGCGCGCCCGCCCGGTCACGACCTCCATCCCGGCCTTCGGGAACACCCCCGCGGCCCCCGCGACCACGTTCACCTACGCCTTCACGGTCGAGTTCGTCGACGACATCCTGTACGTCACCCAGCCGGTGCCCGGCCTGGCCCCCGGCTGGGGCTACGGCGCGTTCGTCCTGCAGAAGCTGTGGGAACTGTCCCGCACCGGCGGCGGCACCCAGCACCCGGTCCCGCCCGCCGCCCCGACGATCGGCCTCCAGCAGGCCTACGCCATCGTGTGCGCGGACAGCCCCAACCCGAAAAACCCGGCCGACTACCAGGCCGAAGCCAACCTCATGAGCGCCCGCTCGGGCGCCTTCGCCCAGTACCTAGCCTGGGAAGACGAGCCCTGCGCCGGATGGCAGGCCACCGACGCCGACGGCTACTTCGGCCCCTGGAACCACCCCACCGCCCATCCACTCCTGCTAATCGGCAACCTCTACGACCCGGCCACCCCCTACCAGGACTCCCTCGCCATGGAACAGCAGCTGGCCAGCGCGCGGCTGCTGACCGTCGACGGCTACGGCCACACCGAACTGGACAACCCCAGCAGCTGCGTCCAGAACTACCAAGCCGCCTACTTCATCAACGGCACACTGCCACCCCCAGGAACCGTCTGCCAGCAGAACCAGCAGCCCTTCACCACCAGCAACAGCTAACCGCCGGGGCGGGGTTCGAGACCAAAGCCGAGGTGGACCGGCTCGCCGGAGCGCCTGGCCGGGCGGCGGCCCGGGTCGCGTACCAGCGCGCGGCCCGGCTCCAGCTGGGCGTCTAGCTGCCGCACGACCTCGCTGCCGACCAGGCCCGAGGTTTCAGTGACGAGGATCACGAGCCCGCGCCAAGTTGCCGCATCATGGACGCCACGTCGATCAGGCCCCAGTGCTCGCAGATCAGG
>JASIGD010000194.1 GCA_030045295.1 Streptosporangiaceae bacterium | reverse complement strand
GTCCGCGGCCGCGTTCGCGCACCCCAAGGCCGGCACCGAGATCACCCCGAACATGATCCCGTCGGTGTCCCAGTACGCCGGGCAGCAGCTGCTGACCGGGCAGCAGGCCGAGGCCTACGCGGACCACTTCATCGCCCAGCACATCGCCGACATGGGCGGCGGCAAGACCTACTCCCAGCTGTCCGCCGAGTCGATCGGCCAGCCCGCCAACGCCAAGCTGGCCGCGCTGGTCAACACCGTGTTCAAGGGCGAGACGCTGCGCTCGATGCTGCTGAACGCCTACGGCTGGTGGAAGGTCTCCCAGATCACCTACATCGCCGCCCTGGCCAGCTTCGCCCTCGGCGGCCTGGCCCTGATCGGCTCGGTGATCGCCCTGGCCACCGGGCGCAAGCCGCAGACCCCGGCCGAGGTCATCTCCCGCGGCGGGCAAGAACTGCCCACCGCCGCATGACCCCAAGCCCCACAACCACAACCGGCATGTCTCCGGCCCGCGCCACAACGGCGCCGGCCGGAGAGCTCCGGTAAGAGCGAAAGAAACGCGAAAGGGGCGACACGATGAAGACCACCGTCAGGGACGTCATGTCCGACAAGGTCGTGACGGTCAAGCGTGGCGCGTCATTCAAGGAGATGGCGTCCATGCTCCGCCAGTTCCGGATAAGCGCCTTCCCCGTCACCGACGAGGGAGGGAAGGTAGTCGGCGTGGTATCCCAAGCCGACCTGCTCGCCAAGGAAGCACAGGCTGACAGTCACGCCGGGATTGCGGGAGTGATCACCGAGATCCTGCACCACAAGGAGCATGAGAAGGCCGACGGCCTCACCGCGGGTGACCTGATGACTCACCCGGCGGTAGCGGTCAGACCGGAGGATTCGGCCGAGCACGCCGCCCGGCTGATGTACACCCTGCGGGTCAAGCGGCTGCCCGTGGTCAATGCGGGAGGCAGGCTGGTGGGCATCGTCAGCCGTGCCGACGTGCTGGCCGTATTCGACCGTCCGGATGAGGAGATCCGCGCCGAGATCACCGACCACGTCATCTTGCGAGAGTTGCTCTTGGACCCGGGCTTGTTCATGGTGACGGTCGCCGACGGCGTGGTGACCCTGCGGGGCAACCCGGAGACCGCGACCTTGGCCCGCAACCTCGTCGACCGGGTCCGGCACGTTCAAGGCGTCGTAGCGGTCCGCGACGAACTCGCCTACCCGCCTCCCGATCGGCCGGTCGCGGGCCTGTACTTCTGATCCGTCAACCCCCGGATCGGCCGGACTGGCGCACGATTGCGCCGAGCCGCCTTAAGAAAGGACTAGACATGAAGCAGGTTGCGCGGATTGCTAGCTGACCTGGGCGGGAGTCTCGTGGCGTTCCAGCTCGATCCATGCTGCGGTGCTGTCCGGCATCCAGGGCAGCTCGCGCACGGTTGCCCCCGCGGCTGCCAGGGCCTGACGTGAGACCCGGTAGTGATGACCGCATAGCAGCAGCTCGGTCCGGTGCGGCCGGGCCGCGGTCGGCGGCATGATCACCTGCACCATCGCCCTGGCCGAGCAGCAGCAGGCCCGGTCGGTCAGGGCACCCGGCGCCTGACGCGGCGGAAGGGCGTCATCGAGCGACCGCATAGTCGCGCTATCGCTTCTGGCCTGCGGGTTCAGGAATCTCGCGTTCATGGCACCAGTCTCGCCGGACGTGGTACCGGACCGGAAGAGACGTAGATCACTGTTACCAAAGGCCTAAAGTCCCTCACCATGGACCGTGCTTACCTCGCGGCGTCAGATGCCAGTTAGCTCGAGGTGACCGTGGGCATGGACCCGGACGGGATTCTGGCGGTCCAGGTCACCCGCACCTAGTGATAGTGACCGGCGGGTAGGAGCGCCGCCGGGAAATAGTTGACGAAGCGTCAGAGGAGTTTGTCGCTGGCCCGGATGTACATGGCGTTCTCGCCCTCCATCCGGGCCAGTCCGGTGGTCAACAGGATCCAATCGTTCCTCTGCGCCATGCATCCAAGACTGCTTGATGGCCAGCAGCTACCCGCAGGGCTGCCCGTCACGAACTCCGGGGACGTTGGTCCTGTCCCGGACCCGGGTCCCCGCCCGGCTTCGCGAAGTTCGTCCCGGACGGATGCGCAACCTGGCCGATGATCTGTTCGTGCTGGTCGCCGAAGACGCGGGTCAATCATGCCGGCCTGCCCGCCTTGGCCGGGAAAGATTGTTACCCGCCAGTCAGGCCTGCGTCGATGTCGTCCTCCATAATGCGGGTTAGGTGCGGCGCCGGAGCCGCGCCGCGACCAGGGAGGAGCGGGTGAGCACGCTGTCGGAGCCTGGCGTCTATGCCCTACTGGCCGACGGCACCACCGTCGCGATCCGGGCAGCTCGGCCGGAGGACTTTGCCGCGGTCCAGCAACTGCATGCCAAGATGTCCCCGGACAATCTTTACCTGCGCTTTTTCAGCATGAGCCGGGCCGCGGCCGAGCGGGAGGCCGGCCGGATATGCCGCCAGCCTGGTCCGGATCACGCCGCGCTGTTGGCGGTACTGGACGGTGACGTGGTTGGCTGCGGCGTCTACGAGCTGGTCGGCGATGGGTCCGGGTCGGCGGAGGTTGCCTTGACGGTCGCCGATGACATGCACAACCGCGGTATCGGCACGCTGCTGCTGGAGCATCTGGTCTCGCTGGCCGCCAGCAAGGGGATCCGCACCTTTGTCGCGGAAACGCTGACCGAGAACACGCTCATGCTTCAGGTATTCGCGAACGCCGGGCTGCAGGCGCACCGAACCCTGGAAGACGGCGTTTACGACCTCAGGTTCCCGCTGCCGGGACGCGAGACAGACGCTGGCTTTGACGCCTACCACGATGCGGTGGCCGAACGAGAACGGTCAGCCGACGTGGCGAGCCTGCGCCACGTTCTCATCCCGGCCTCGATCGCCGTCATCGGCGCCGACGGAAGTCCCGGTTCGGTCGGCCGGGCCATCATGCACAACATTACCGGCGGCGGATTCTCCGGTCCGGTGTACGCGGTGAGCCGGGATGCGGCCGAGCTGGACGGCATGCCCTGCGTGCCGTCCGTGGCCGAGTTGCCCGAGCAGGTGGACCTGGCGGTCGTCGCCGTGCCGGCGAATGCGGTGGCTCGTGTCGCCGAAGACTGCGGGCGGCAGGGTGTCAAGGCGCTGATCGTGACCGCCTCCGGCCTGGACCGCACCGTCCGGGCCGAGCTGCTGGGCATCTGCCGCCGTCACGGCATGCGACTGGTCGGGCCGGCCAGCTTCGGCGTGGCCAACCCTGCCATTTCCCTGGATGCGACGTTCGCGGCCCGCCATCCCCGGCCGGGGATGGCGGGCCTGGCCTTGCAGTCCACCGGCGGCGTCGGCTTCGTCCTGCTTGAGCACCTGTCCCGGCTGGGCGTGGGGATCTCTGCCCTGGTCTCCCTGGGCGACAAGGACGACGTGTCTGGCACCGACATGCTCCTGTGGTGGGAATCCGACCCGGCGACGAAGCTGGCCGTGTTGTACCTGGAGTCGTTCGGCAACCCGCGTAAGTTCGCCCGCACCGCCCGCGCGGTGGCCCGGAGCATGCCGGTGCTGACCGTGAACGCGGGCCGGTCCGCGCCGGACCTGCGCCGGGCCGCGATCCGCGCGGCGGCGCAGGTCGCCTCGCCGCTCACCCGGCAGGCCCTGTTCCAGCAGGCGGGCGTGATCGCCACCGCTAACCTCGGCGAGCTGCTGGATGCGGCAGCGCTGCTGGCCTCCCAGCCGGTACCCGCTGGGAGCAGGGTGGGCGTGGTGTCCAATACCCGTGGTGGCGGCCTGCTCGCCGCCGATGCGTGCAGCGACGCGGGCCTGCAGGTCGCCAGTCTGGCCAGCCAGACCCGGCTGGCGCTGCGAGAGGTGCTTCGCTCCGGGGTGCCCGTGGCCGCGCCGGTCGATACGACCGCGGTCGCCGCGCCAGGTACCTTCCGCCGCTGCCTGGAGCTGGTCGGTGCCGACCCGGGCGTGGATGCGGTCCTGGCCGTGACGGTGACCACGGCGGCCGGGGACCTGGTACCCGACGTGGCCGCCGCGCGGCTGCAGGTGCCGATCGCCGCCGCCGTGATGGATCAGCGCGAAGCGGTCCGGCTGCTGCCCGGTCCTGACGCCGGCTGCCCGGCCGTCCCCGCCTACGCCTATCCCGAGTCCGCCGCTCGCGCCCTCGGCCATGCCGCGCGCTACGGGAGATGGCGGGCCAGGCGGCCCGGAACCGTCCCCGGCCCGGACGGCCTGCGCCAGGATCGGGCGAGGCAGCTGGTCGCCGGCTACCTTGTTGCCGCCCCGCAGGGCGGCTGGCTGCCCCGGGAGCAGACCGCAGAGCTGCTCGGCTGGTACGGCGTGCCGCTGGTCGGCAGCACAGCGGTCGCCACCGAGGACGATGCGGCTGCCGCGGCGGCACGATCCGGCGGCCCGGTGGCCCTCAAGGCGGAGGTGCCCGGCCTGGTGGTGCGCAGGACGGCCGCGGGCGCCGTCCTGCTTGACCTGCATGGCGAGGATGAGGTCCGCCGCGGGTATCGCTCGCTGCAGGAGACCTTCGGCGACCGGCTGACCGGCGTTATCGTCCAGCCGATGATCACCGGCGGCGTCGAGGTGACGATCAGCGTGCTGGAAGAGCAGATGTTCGGCCCCCTGGTGCTGTTCGGGCCCGCTGACGCCGCCGCGGACGTCGTGGCCGACCGCGCGGCCCGGCTCGCTCCCCTCACCGGTGCCGACGCCGACGACCTGCTCCATTCAGGACGTGCTGCCCCGCTACTGGCCGGTCGGCCGGGTGCCCCCGCCGCCGACCTCGCCGCACTCAAGACCATGCTGCTGGGGGTCTCCCGGATAACCGACGACCTTCCGCAGATCACCGAACTGGACCTGAGCCCGGTCATCGCCCGCCCTGATGGCGCGGTAGCTGTCAACGCCCGGGTCCGCATCCAGCCTGTCCGGTCCGCCGACGCTTACCTGCGTCGACTGCGATAGCAGGCCGGTCTCCCACGCGGCCGCCCCGGCGTCCTTGCAGGACCGTCCGTGCCGCCCGTCGGATGCACCAGGCCCGCGGTCATCACACCGCCGCTTCAACCGGCCGGCAACCCGGCCCGGATATCAAACCCGCCGCCGGGGCGCTAGCCAGCCGGGCAGTTCAGCCGATCACCGATGGCCACCAAGCCCTGGATCGACCGGATGTTTCAGGCGATCTGCGCGGATAGCCCCTCGGGCCTGCTAACCTCGCGCGGGCCTGGATAGCGGTCAGGGCCACCGTGTAGACGATGTCGTCGACCAAGGCGCCGCGGCTCAGGTCGTTGACCGGCTTGGCCAGACCCTGCAACATCGGCCCGATGCTGATCACCTGCGCGCTGCGTTGCACGGCCTTGTAGGTGGTGTTCCCGGTATCAAGGTCGGGAAAGATGAAGACGCTGGCGCGGCCGGCCACGGGGCTGCCGGGCCGCTTGGCCCGGCCGACAGAGGCGATGGCGGCGGCGTCATATTGCAGGGGGCCGTCGACGGCCAGGCCGGGCTCACGTTCTCGCACGATCCGGGTGGCCTCAGCGACCTTTTCCACATCGGATCCCTTACCGGAGGTACCGGTGCTGAAGCTGATCATCGCCACCCGCGGCTCGATGCCGAAAGCCCGCGCGGACGCGGCGCTCTGGATGGCGATATCGGCCAGATCCTCGGCGCCGGGCCGCGGATTGATGGCGCAGTCGCCGTAGATGACCACCTCGTCGGGCAGGCACATGAAGAACACCGACGACACCAGACGGCTATCCGCCTTGGTGCCGAGGATCTGCAGGGCTGGGCGGACCGTGTCGGCGGTGGTATGCACCGCCCCGGAAACCAGGCCGTCCACTTCGCCTTGCCGGAGCATCATGGTCCCGACCGTGACCGGGTCGGCGAGATGCTCACGGGCCACCTCCTCAGTCCAGCCGCGATGCCGCCGGAGCCGGGCCAGCGGGCCGACATAACGCTCGGCAACGGCTGCCGGGTCTACCACTGTGATGCCGGGCGGCAGTGTCAGGCCCAAGTGCCGGGCGACCCGGGCCACGGCATCGGGGGGTCCGAGCAGCACGCTGCGGGCTACGCCCCGCTCGGCGCAGGCGACCGCGGCCTGCACGGTACGCGGCTCAGTACCTTCGGGCAAGACCACGCACGCGTCTGCGGCGCGCGCCTTCTCGGCCAGCTGATGGCGGAAGGCGGCTGGGCTGAGCCGGCGCGGCCGTGAGGTATTCGTCAGCGACTCCAGCCAAGACACGTCCAATGCGTCGGCGATGTTGTTCGTCACGCCCTCGACCCGGTCCAGGTCGTCGGCCGGCAGTCCGGGGTCCAGGCCGCGTACCCGTATGGCGGTCTGGTAGCTGTCGTGCTCGCAGACCAGCACCGGCAGTCCAGTGGCGGCCGTGGCCCGGGTAAGCTCCCATATCTGCGGATCGGGCATGATGCCCGCGCTGAGCAGCAGGGCGGCCAGGCGGATTCCGTTGAGCTCGGCCAGGCACGCCGCCATGATCACGTCGTGCCGGTCGCCGGGGACCACGACCAGGCGGCCGCCGGTGAGGACGCGGATACCGCCCGGGACCCCTTGGGCGAACACCGCGACGTCCTCGATACGCCGGGACATGTCACCCTCGTGCAGCACGTCCGGGTTCAGTTCGCGGACCAGGTCGAGCACTCGCGGCCAGGCAAGCTCAGGGCGATCAGGCACGCCGGCGATGAGCTTGAGCCCGTGCCTGGCCAGCGCCGTCGCCAGTGCCGCGGCCGGGACGGGATCCGAAGCGGGCAGGCCGTGGACCGCGCAGCCGACCACGCGAGCTTGTTCGCCGGAGGCGTATCCGCCGGCCACGATGGCGAACTGCTCGGCCAGGCTTTCGACGGTAGTTCCCGGACGCCAGCTGCTGACCAGCAAAACGGCGGCGTCCACCGCCCGGGCTAGCGCCTGGTTCAGCGAACCGGCGTACAGCTTAGCTGTCCCCGAACTCAGTCCCTCGATCACGACCACATCGGACCGGGCATAGGCCCGCTCCCAGGCGCCCACGATCCTTTCCAGGACGACATCGAGCTCGCCTTCGCCGAGCTGCCGTTCAAGTTCGGCAGCGGGAAGCGGATCTGCGGGACGAAGCGTCGTGACCGCGGCCACTAGCGCGGCCGAGCGGTCCGGACCGCCGTCCGCCCTGAGCTGGGCCACCGGCTTGACGTAGCCGATGCTGACCCCTCGCCGGTCCAGGGCGCGCAGCAAACCCAGGCACGTCCTGGCCAGGCCGACATCATCGGCGGCTGGCGCGACCAGCAGGCTCCGGGCCATAACCTCATCCTTCCAGGGGTCAGAAGCGGTCGGCCACCGCGATGACATGAGCACTGTGACAGGCGATCAACAGTTCTCGCCGGTCGGCACGACAAGCGCCATCGCCAGCCCGGGCAGGCTGATCCGCCCTCGGATGAGCCGACCGTGGTTCGGATTTGCCTGAGCGTCCTCAGCCAGGCAAGGGAACCCCAGGCGGGCCAGGACACGGATCACCGGGCTGCTCTATTGTTTGGCAATCGATCGGGTCGCCAGGCCGAACGCACCTACCAGACCGGTTTACGTGGCACGGGGCACCCGGCTACGCGGCGATCTTGGCGCGTGCTGCCCCGATGAGCGCCTACGCCTCTGCTGGGTCTAAGCCGCGCGGCTGGAGGCTGTAGACGACGTACCGAATTCCGTCATTGTCGAAGGAGATGAGAGCCACGGCCGGTCAAGTGTGGCGGTTTCAGCGTCACACTCCATAAGTGGTGCAGCCAGTGACGTACCGGCCGCGTAGTACATGAACGCTTGCTGAAACGCTGTGGCTTCCGGCTCGCAGCCTCGGCCCTCTCACGGGTCGCGTAGACGCCACTCGACGTCCGACCGTCGATCGAGTAACACCACTGCAGGTGGTGGAACTCCCAGACCTCAGCCATTTCTGCTCATCTCCCTAGACCCGCGAGAGTTACTGTCCCGGAAAGGGCTCGGAAATCAACAACGTTCAGGTACCGCCGTGCTTCTCCGGATGTCGCTCATCTCGCCATCCCTTTCTTAGGCACCAGTATGGCCGCGTGGCGGGTTCACTCATATTCACCTTTGGTCCCGACGTTGCAGGTCGTTGGTCAGAGCCGAAGGTCACACATTCAATGGGCAAGTCCGCCGCGCGCTTTCGGGTGTGGCCTGTGGCCCTCGCCGTCAGGCCCGGCAAGGCGGGCAGAGCCATTGGACTGGGATCTGCGGCACACCAGGAATCGCCGCCGCGGCCAGCGGGTGAGCTCGGACCTGCCGGTGTGACTCACCATCAAATCAGCACGCGGCGGGCGCTTCAGGTGGCCTCGGCCGACCGTTCCGCGGCTTCGCGCTGGCTGCGTCAGGAGACACTGGGGGGTGGCTGGACCGGCGGCGGGAAGTCCCGGGTCTGGTTTGCCGCGGACGGGTGCGTGAGCTGGGCGGCCTTGCCGTCTGCGGTGAGGTGGCGCCAGCTGGTCTGCCAGTCCGGCAGGCCGGGGCTGGCCTGGTCCCAGTCGGCGAAGGTGGCCTCGTCGCAGTAGTGATCTAGCCGCGCGCGGATGCCCAGGTGCGGCTCGCTGTCCACGTAGGCCTGCATCAGGCGGCGTTCTTGCCAGGCGCTGACGCTCCACCAGGCGTTGTTCGCGTCGGCGAGCGCGTCCGTGCCGAGATTGCCTTCGGACTTCATGGCCTGCTCGATGGCGGCGACGGCGTCGGTGAAGAACTCATCCAGCAGCGCGGGGTCCCTGAGCCGCAGCCGGGTAACGACGATGACGGGCATGACGATCTCCTTCTTGTGTGCATGTAACAGTGGCCGCCGGCGAACCGGTCTCCTCATGCCGCTTCTGGCGTGACGGGCCGTATCGGGCGATCGAGGTGCTCGGTGCCACGGGTCATCAGGTCAGCTGGCGGGGCGGGTGGCGAAGGCTTCCTCGATGGTCGCGGCTACTTTCTTGGCGATGCCGAACTCGTTGACCATGCGCGAGATGACCAGGCCGCCGCCGTGGACGTGGAACGTGGTGGCGTTGCCGTCCTGGTCCAGATGCACGGTGGCGGTGGCCGCGGCCGACTGTTTGACTTTCAGTGCCTGCTGGGCGCCGCTTCCGTGGGTGGTGATCTCGTAGCGGCTGCCGAGCTTGTCGTGCAGCGCGGTGGCGGCTTGTTGCAGGGTCACGTTGCCTTCGATGGTCACGGTAGGCATTCCGGGTCTCCTTTGGTGGAACGTTCACAGCGGGTTCGGGGTGCGGTCCGGGGGCTCAGCCTGAGATCCGGGCCAGATCGATCGCGACGATCAGCATCCAGGTGATCGAGGACAGGTAGAACAGGCGCTCGAAGACGCCGAAGAAGGGCTTCAGCCGCGGGCCCCTGATCGCGAGCACGACGGCGATGACGGCGCCGAGCATGATCCACGGGATGATGGTCAGGGCGCTCTGGGCTCCGCGCCAGGACGGGTAATGGCTCAGCGTCGACCACAGGCCGGTGGCCGCCCACACCAGCCCGCCGAAGGCGATGACCGCCAGGATCATGTGAATGATCCCGTGCGCCGTCTGGAACCGGCTCCCGCCCTGGTCGGTGGCGAAGAACGGGATGAGGAACCGGGCCGCGGCGGTCACGATCAGCGCCACTGCCGCCTGGGTCGGGGTGAACGGGTGCAGCTGGGCCAGGGCGATGCCCAGGGCTAGACAGCCCAGGCCGCCGGCGACGGCTTGCAGCCAGAACCAGCCGCGGTACGGGCCGACGCCGTAGTCGCTGACCGCATCGCGGACCGGGTTGTACCCGGTGGGGAGCAGGTGCAGCACAATGAGCGCGGCCGCCTGGACCGCGGTGGCCAGGGCCGCGATGATGCTAAAGGCTGTCATCACGGAATCCTTCCGGGCCTGGGCCCCAGGCCGGGTCGAGGTCGGCGGCTTGGTGCCGGCCGCGTGGCTGGGGGCTGAACTCCTCGGCGGTTTGGGTGGTGTCGTGCTGGACGCCGCGGGTCAGGCCGCGCAGGGCGACGAGGGCGGCGATGGCCATGATGGCGGCCATGGCGTACAGGACGTCGCGGGTGGCGGCGGCGAAGTCGGCGCGGATGAAGGCGGGGATGGCGGCGGGGTTGCCGCTGCTGCCTTGCAGCTGGGCGGTCTTGGCCGCCTGGGCGGCGGCGGCGGGGCGGGGCAGGCCGCGGGCGGTCAGGGAGGCGGTGACGGCGGTGCGGAACCGGGTGATCAGCAGGGTGCCCAAGATGGCGAAGCCCAGGCTGGCGCCGTAGTTGCGGACGGTCTGGGTGATGCCGGTGGCCTCGCCGTAGGAGTACCGGGAGGCCCGGTTGATCGCGTCGGTGTTGGCCTGGCCGAGCATCAGGCCCATCCCGGCGCCGGCCAGCACGATCCAGGTCACCTGGGCGCCGGCGTGCAGGGTGGTGGCGTGGCTGGCCCACAGCCCGAACCCGGCCGCGGCCAGCGCGCAGCCCAGCACGACGGGCCGCTTGGCGCCGGCCCGGTCCAGCATCCGCCCGCCGATCTGCGCGCAGACCACGAAGCCGAGGAAGAAGTACAAGATCAGCAGGCTGGCGGTGAAGGCCTTTTGGGCCAGCGCGATCTGCCCGTACAAGGCGGCGAAGAAGAACACCGGGATGAACGCCATCATCGCCACCCCGAGAATGATGTTCTCCACCAAGAACGCCTGGTTGGCGAAGATCCGCACGTTGATCAGCGGCGACGCGGTCCGGCGCTCGACGGCGACGAACACCACCAGCAGCGCCACGCCGGCCGCGATGCTGGCCCAGATGGCCGGGCTGGCCCAGCCCCACAGCGCCGACTGCTGGAACCCGAACACCGACAGGCCGACCCCGCCGATGATCAGCGCCAGGCCGCGGTAGTCCAGCGGCGCCGGCCGGGCCTGGTTGGCCGGCTTGGACAGGGCGATCAGGCCCAGCGCGATCAGCGCGACCGGGATGTTGATCCAGAAGATCGCCCGCCAGGTCCACTCGATCAGGTACC
>JASIGD010000193.1 GCA_030045295.1 Streptosporangiaceae bacterium | reverse complement strand
CCGGACCTCGTGTCCGGAACCCTCCGACGGACCGAAACGGACATTACGCCACCATCCAGGGACCCTGCAGTGCCGGGCACCAGGCAGGACCCACGTCAGCCCATCACATTGAACGCGCTGTCGGCATGGGGTTGGCGGAGGCGTGAGTAGTGCCCGAGATTAATGGCGTTCTCGGTGAACCGTCCCTGAACAACGACTGGGTCGGCGTCATGGTCGTGTCCGTTCTCGCAAGCGCATATCAGAGTTGCCATGAAACGCCCAGCGATAGGAGCGTTTTTGAACTGGTTGCCGCTTGTGCCAATGGCCACATAGAAACCGCCCAATGAGGTCCGATCGTAAATCGGGATCCAGTCATCAGCCACGTCGTACAGTGCACCGAGACCGCTAAGACGATTCGGGACGCGCAACGATGGGATTCTACGAGCCAAGCGGAGTACTTGTGCATCCCATATCTGCGTAGTGGGCCGGGGGTCGTACGTGTCAGGATCATCTATCCAGTGCAGCGGGTCGCAGGCCGGCTCTGCGCCTCCGACGATCAGCTGCCCGTCGACGTGCGACCGGAAGTACGTGCCTAGGTCCCCGTCCACGACTGCCGGACCCAGCTCACCTCGGGCATAGCCGCTCGGCGCAGGCACCGAGTGGACCTCCTGCCGGAGTGGACGAGTTCGCGTTCGGAATTCCTCAGTAACGCCTGCAAGTGCGTTCACCCGACTCGAGTGCGGACCTGCCACATTAACGACGATGGGTGACTCAATCACATTCCCTGTGCGCAACTTTACGCCCTGCACCCGCGCCTTCTTATGGAGAATCGCCACTACCTCTTCCCGGAGCTGAACTTCTGCCCCCCGCAGCTTCGCCGAGGCGATGAGATTCCTCGTCGCTAGTTGCGGGTCATCGATGAATCCGCCGTCAGGAGTGAAGTAGGCACCGAGCTCGCCGTCAGCATCCGCCCAGAATGCTTCATCCGTAACCGGCTTGGGCGGACCATACCGTCCCGGATCCAAGCCTGGCACCCTCTGCCGGATGGTCTCAGCATCCCAGCACTCGTACGGAACACCGACTCGCTCAAAAAGAGACAGGACCTGCTGACGCCGCGTGCTGCCGTCAAGGATCAGGCAACCTACCTTATAGAACTTTGCCAATGCTTCCTCAGGAGGGTCTCCCAAATATTCCCGCCATGCTTCCCAGCCGAACTTAGCCTCCCAGGAAGCGGCCACTCCCTCGAAAGTCGAATAGTGGAAGCGGACCACGGCCGAGGACGAACACGTCGAGCCCGAACCGACATCACCCAGCCGGTCAACCATCGTGACCCGCAGTCCAGCAAGACTAAGCTCATATGCGATAGCGGCACCGATGACCCCGGTTCCTATTACCACTGCATCAGCTGTGCGCATCACTTAGTTATCCTTTTGAATCAGGTTAGCACGATGCCCTCGGGAATCATGGCGGCCTCGGGCCATCAGCCACGCTCGGCGCCGGTCAGCGTCCGCGGATTGCCGGCCGGCTGCCACGAACGGCGGGCGGCCCCGGCGGCGCCGGGTCCGATGTCCCGCTCGATCGCGGCGGTCAGCTGGCTCTTCGTCGTCGAAAAACCCGCCGCCGTGTGAGCCTGGTTCCACGGCCCGAGTCTACGCAGCGGGTTCCCGCCGGTTCAGGCCCAGTGCCCGGCGCTGGCGTGGATCAGCGGGAACTGCAGCCCGAGCTGGTCCTGCAGCTGGCGGGCGGTGGCGACACGTGCCCGCTGCCGCAGCCCGGTTCGATGCTGCACGATTGCGCCGCACATGATCAGCGATCCCGGTCACAGCCGCCAGCATCGCCCTCGGCCGCCACCTCGTCAGCCGGATATCCGTGCCGCGTCTCCCGCTGCGCGGCGGATGTTTCAAGGAACTTAACACTAATAGGAGTGCTTGGTGTGGTAGGGCGTGTGCGCTTCCCTTGCCACTTTCTCGGCACGAGAGATGTAGGCCTGGCTGACGTATTCCGGATCCTGAAGCAAGGGCTGAATTTTTTCCTGTATGACGCTAGCGTCTTTGGATGATAGTTGCAGAAAAGAACTATATATGCGGAATGCCCATCTCATTGGATGCGGATGAAATGTCTCCAGCTCATCTACTATCTGGCGCAGTTCTACGCCCTCGCCAAGTGGGACCAGCCCTGTGATTGCCAAGTGACAGCCGGATGTGTAGACGCGATCAGCGATTCTTAGTCCGCTTTCAAATTTTACAACGTCGGAAATGATTTCCGCTCGCCCGATGATAAGCCCCCGCCCAGCGCTGGGAGCCCGGAATATTCCTCTCGTGGTATATAGGAATACGATGTCGCCGCGAGTAAGCGGGATCCGTCGCTTGGGGGTAAAGGCCACCCGGTGCTCACGGAGTACATAGGCGAGCCCGTCGGCATCGCGAAGGACCAGAAGGTACGGCCGTGACGTCTCAGGCATGATGATAGGTATGGTAACCGGGCGCGCGGAGGCGCGCCCGCCCACAGTTCCCGTTTGACCTTGAGTCAGGCCCGACAGCGTGGCCCTGGGCTCGCTCGATGCTTGGCACTCGCTCTTGCTCTGGGAGTTGAGCGTGACCGAGCAGAGATACCGGGTCCTGCTGGATGCGGGTCGCTGTTCAGCTGGCGGGCAGACTGGCTGCATCGGTCATTTGGTCAGCACTCGGCGTTTCCTGGTGCCGGTGAGCCAGCGCTAGGCCGCGGCCGCCTGGCGGATCGCCTCGATCGTGCTGCCCGGTGCCCGGTGCAGGAGCTGCGCCAGGTCAGTTGTGGGCGAGTTGGCCCAGCCGCTGCGGACGGCGGCGTAGTAGTCAAGCAGCATGCCGATGGCCGCCGGGGGGACGCCGAGAGCAGTGACGTGCTCCCGGTATTCGCGGTTTTCGACTGGCTGGTAGCGCACGTTTTTGCCGCTGATTGATGACGCGAGCGCGGCGAGATCGTCCCAGCTGACCGGCTCGGGCCCGGTTAGGTCGTACGTCACGCCCTCATGACCAGCCTCGCGGAGGACATTAGCGGTGGCCTCGGCCAGGTCGGTGATGGCAGCTGGCGTGATGCGGGCCTGGTCGGCCGGAGCCGTCAGCGTGCCCGCTGCTACTGCCCACTGGACGTCTCGGGCGACCAATGCGGCCAGGTCGGAAGTCAGCCGCATGATGGTCACCAGGGTGTGTGCCGCTCTGGCGCGCGTCTCGGTGAGGAGGTAGTCCGAGACTTCGGGCATGCGGCAGTGGTCAAGATCCTGCCAGGTGGTGATGACAAGCCGTCCCGCGCCTGATTCCGCCGCTGCGCTGATCGCCGCGGCATGCTGTTGCGCGCGCCTGGCGGGATCGGTTCCGTAGTTGGTTCCGTTGATCAAAACCGTGTCCGCGCCCTCGAACGCCCGTACCAGGGTCGCCGGCTCGTCGAAGTCTGCGTGCCGCACGTCCGCGCCGCGGTCCTTCAGCGGCCCGGCCTTCCGCGGCTCGCGGGCAGTCACGGTGACCGTGCCGGCGGGCAGATGATCCAGCAGGCGTCCGGCGACCAGTCGCCCGAACTCCCCGTCCCCGCCGGTGATTACGATCAATGCAGCCTCCGTGGTTGCGACCCGTCCGCAGATACGGGGACACCAGCCCAGAATACGGCGTGCCCAGTGCGCAACCTGAGCAATAGATAAGCGCCTATCGAAGGCTACGCGGGCGCGGTCTAAGGTCAATGGGTGTCGGCGTCGATGGGCGGAAGTGCGACAATCGGCGCATGCCGGAACGACTGGAGGTGCAGCGGGCGGTGGCTGCATCCGCGGGCGAGATCTTCGCCGTGCTCACCGATCCCCAAGGGCACGTTGCCATCGATAGCTCCGGCATGTTGATGCAGGCCAGCGGCGACATTGTGACCAAGGTGGGAGACACCTTCGTCGTCCACATGGACCGGGAAGCGCTCAATGACTATCCCCTGGGTCTGTACGACGTCACCGTCGAGATCGTCAAGTTCGTGCCGGACCAGGAGATTGCCTGGACCGTGCGCGGCCAGCTGGATCTTGGCCATGTGTACGGCTACCGGCTGGAGCCCATCGAGCAGGGCACGCTGGTGACGTCCTACTACGACTGGTCGGCGGCCGAGCAGGCCTGGAAGGAGGCCGCCATCTTCCCGGTCATTCCCGAAAGCGCACTGCGGGCCACGCTGGGGATCCTGGCCCGCACGGTGGCCCCCGGCAAGCCCCGCCCCGCGTCCTCAACCTGATGACCGGACTTCCGCGAGCTCGACCGTGGCTAGGTGGCGGCGCGTTGAGCAGTTGGCCCGGCTGAGATCGCCGGTGCCGGGCTGGGGTTGGGTACCTGCTGGGGTTGG
>JASIGD010000192.1 GCA_030045295.1 Streptosporangiaceae bacterium | reverse complement strand
TCCGGCCGTCACGAACCTACCGTCGGCCATGGCAACCGGACGGTATCCTGCGCATGAGGGGCGGGTGAATACATTCGCCGCCGCGTCCCGGATCCTGGGCGCGGGCGATACATCTCGAAGGCCCCGCAATCGCAGATGTCGGCGCTACCCGAGGAGACCAGCCGCGTGAGCGAACCTCGCCCGGTCGCTGTCATTGTCCTCGCCGCGGGCGAGGGTACCCGGATGAAATCGCGGATCCCGAAGGTGCTGCACCCCGTGTGCGGCCGCAGCATGCTCGGGCACGCGCTCGCGGCGGCCAGCGAGCTGGACCCGCAGCGCCTGGTCGTCGTGGCCGGGCACCGCCGGGACGAGGTCAGCGCGGAAGCCGCCAGGCACGCGCCCGGCGTGTCCGTGGTGGTCCAGGACCACCTCGGCGGCACCGGCCACGCGGTCCGGATGGTGACCGAGGCCCTCGGTGTCATGCACGGCATCGTGGTCGTGACCTACGGTGACATGCCGCTGCTCCGAGCCCAGACGCTGGACACGCTCGTCCGGGCGCATGACGCGCTGGGGAACGCGGTTACCGTGCTCACCGCGCGGGTCAGCGATCCGTCCGGGTACGGGCGGATCGTCAGGGACGAGCACGGCTCGCTGGCCGAGATCGTCGAGGAAGCCGACGCGACGCCGGAACAGCGGGCGATCGATGAGATAAATTCCGGCTGCTACGCCTTTGACGGGGCCGTCCTGGCCGACGCGGTCAAGCGCGTCGCTACCGGCAACGCCCTGGAACAGGAGTACCTCACCGACGTGGTGGCGATCGCGCGCGGCGACGGCTACGTCGTGGGCACGGTACTGGCCGCCGACCCGGCCGAAATCCAGGGGGTGAACGACCGGATCCAGCTCGCCGAGGTCCGCCGCGCCTATAACAGCCGCCTGCTCGACCACTGGATGCGGGCCGGAGTCACCGTCATGGACCCCGCGGCCACCTGGATTGACGTGGACGTCACCCTGGCTCCGGATACGGAGATCCTGCCGGGGACCCACCTTGAGGGGCATACGGCGATCGGATCCGGATGCCGGATCGGCCCCAGCTGCGTGCTCAGGGACACGACGGTGGCGCCGGACGCGACGGTCCTGTACGCGGTCTGCGAGTCGGCCGAGATCGGCAGCGGCGCCTGCGTCGGCCCGTTCGCCCGGCTGCGCCCCGGCGCGAGGGTCGGCCCGGACGCGTACATCGGCACCTACGTAGAGCTGAAGAACGCGACGGTCGGCGAAGGATCCAAGGTGCCGCACCTGTCCTACGTCGGCGACGCGGACATCGGCGAGCATTCGAACATCGGCGCGGCCACGGTCTTCGTGAACTACGACGGGGCGGACAAGCATCACACCACGGTGGGTGACTACGTCCGCATCGGCTCCGACACCATGCTCGTGGCACCGGTCCAGGTCGGAGACGGCGCGTTCACGGCGGCCGGGTCGGTGATCACCGAAGACGTGCCCCCCGGCGCGCTGGGCGTGGCCCGCGGCCGGCAGCACAACTCTCCAGGGTGGGTCGAGCGGAGGCATCCCGGGTCGCCCTCGGCCGCAGCGGCCGCGCGCGCCCGCCGGGCCGCCGGGCCAGGACCCGCCGAGCCAGGACCCGCCGGGCCAGGATCCGCCGGGAGTTCAGGATCCGCCGGGAGTGCAGCGTCCGCCGGGAGTTCGGCGCACGCCGGGAGTGCAGCGTCCGCCGGGAGTGCAGCGCCCGCCGGGAGTGCAGCGCCCGCCGGGACCACGGGGCCGGAGGAGGACAAGGAGGCTCAGGACCAGTGAACGATCTAGTCGAGCCGGGCACGAAGAAGCTGATGCTCGTTTCCGGCCGGGCCTTCCCCGGGCTGGCCGACGAGGTGGCCGCGTTCCTCGGCATCAAGCCCACGCCGTCCCGGCTCTTCGACTTCGCGAACGGCGAGATCTTCGTCCGCTTTCTCGATTCCGTCCGCGGCTGCGACGTGTTCGTGTTGCAGAGCCACACCTCGCCGATCAACGAATGGATCATGGAGCAGCTGATCATGGTCGATGCCCTCAAACGGGCTTCGGCCAGGCGCATCACGGTCGTGGCGCCGTTCTTCGGTTACGCGCGGCAGGACAAGAAGAACCGCGGCCGCGAGCCGATCTCGGCGCGGCTCATGGCGGACCTGTTCGAGACGGCAGGAGCCGACCGGCTGATGGCGGTTGACCTGCACACCGCCCAGATCCAGGGTTTCTTCGACGGGCCGGTGGACCACTTGTTCGCGCTGCCGATCCTGGCTACCTACCTCGAGAAGAAGCT
Source organism: Streptosporangiaceae bacterium (assembly GCA_030045295.1). The sequence goes on along the minus strand of JASIGD010000192.1, from coordinate 2,314 downwards.
CGACATCAGCAAGGTCACCGTGGTCGCCCCCGACGCCGGCCGGGTCCGGGTCTGTGAGCGGTGGACGGACCGGCTCGGCTGCCCGCTGGCCATCATCCACAAACGGCGCGACCCGGAACTGGCCAACCAGGTCAGGATGTTCGAGGTGGTCGGCCAGGTGGCGGACCGCACCTGCATCCTGGTCGACGACATGATCGACACGGGGGCGACGATATCCAAGGCCGCGGAGGCGCTGTTCGAGCAGGGCGCGTCTCAGGTCATCGCCACCGCCACGCACGGAGTCCTGTCCGGCGGGGCGGTGGACGTGCTGAAGAACTCCAGGATCAGCGAGATCATCATCACGAACACGCTGCCCGTCCCGCAGGAAAAGCAGTTCGACAAGCTCACCGTGCTGTCCATCGCGCCGCTGCTCGCGCGCGCGATCAGCGAGGTGTTCAGCGACGGGTCGGTCACCAGCCTGTTCGACGGCCAAACCTGACCGCGACCGGCCAGACCCGACCGCGACCGGCCGCACCCCGGCCGCGGCGACGGCCTGCGCTGAGCAGGGCCGGCCGGGGACCGTCGTCCCGCCCCCGTTAGTAGCGCCAGGACGACGGCCATGCCGACACGCCCGCGGACGGTCCTGGCCGCATGGCCGGCCCCTCTTCCCCCCGCCAGGGCCAGGACCGCTTCCCGCCGCGCCCACCCCGCTAGGCGAGCGGGCGTTACGTAGCCATCGGACGGCGCCCCCGTGGCCGTCCGGCGTGACTTGCCTTAGACCTCGTCGCCGAGGCGATACGGAGATCCTCTAGCCGGCGGTTTACGCGCCAGTTGAGTCGTGATTAAGTGAAGCTTCTGACGGCCGAGTTCCATCTGCCGGAGGCGAGTGATCCCAGGTAATGATGAGGTTTCGGCTGCTCGGGCCCCTCGAGGTCCGGGCCGCAGAAGAATGGCAGGGGATCGGCGCGCCGAAATGGCGTTCTGTCCTGGCTGTGCTGCTGATCAACGCCGGCCAGATCGTCCCGGTCGACGTGCTGATCGACGAGGTGTGGGGGGACGCGCCGCCCGCGAAGGCGGCCAATCTCATCAGCATCTACGTGCTCAGGTTGCGCCGGCTTCTGGGCGACACGGACAGCACGCTGCTGGTCACCCGCGCTCCCGGCTACCAGCTGCGGCTGGCCGCCCAGGACACCGACGCGCAGCTGTTCGAGACGCTGGTGCGCGACGGCCGGCGGGCCTACGCGGCCGGCGACCCACAGGACGCGGCCAGCCAGCTCGCCGAGGCGCTCGCGCTCTGGCACGGCAGCCCGCTGGCTGACGTCCCGCCGACGCCGCTGGTCGAGGCCGAGGCCGAACGGCTCGAAGAACTCCGCCTCGACGCCGCCGAACTGCGGATCAGGGCCGAACTGGCCTGCGGCAGCCACGCCCAGGTCATACCGGAGCTGCGCAGGCTCCTCGCCGACCACCCGCTCCGTGAGGGCCTGTGGCTGCTGCTCATGCAGGCCCTGGACGGCGCGGGCCGCCACGCGGAGGCGCTCGATGCCTACGGGCAGGCGCGGACCGTCATCGCCGAAGAACTCGGCGTCGATCCCGGCGCCGAGCTTCGCCGGCTCTACGCCGACATGCTCGCCCAAGACGACATGCTGGCCAAGGACAGCGGCGAAGCGCCCGGCACCATATCGGCCGGCGCGGTGGCGCCCAGCCCCGCGCCGCGGGGATCGGTCGCCGCCCTGGCGGAGGCCAGGATCCCGCGGTCGGTGCCGACCCCCGCCCAGCTGCCCGCGGACGTCACCGACTTCACCGGCCGCGGTGACCAGGTCAAGCACCTGTGCGCCCTGCTGTCCGGCGCCGGGGGGGAGGGCGACTCCGGCGCGGTCCGGATCGCGCTGGTGGCCGGCTCCGGCGGGCTGGGCAAGACCTCGCTGGCCGTGCACGCGGCCCACCAGGTCCGCGGCAGCTTCCCCGACGGGCAGCTGTACGTGGACCTGCTCGGCGCGACCCCGCATCCGCTCCCGGCCACGGACGCGCTGGCCCGGTTCCTCCGCGACCTCGGCGTGGCCGGCCGGGACATACCAGTCGAGGAAGATGAGCGCGCGGCCAGGTACCGGACCGTCCTGGCCGGACGCCGGGCGCTCGTGGTGCTCGACAACGCGCGTGATGCCGCGCAGGTCAGGCCGCTGCTGCCCGGCACCGCGTCGTGCGCGGTGCTGGTCACCACGCGCAGCCGGATGCCCGACCTGGCCAGCACCAGGCTGGTCGACCTCGACGTGCTCGACGACGACGAGGCGCTGACCCTGTTCACCAGGGTCGTCGGCGACGACCGCGCGGCGGCCGA
>JASIGD010000191.1 GCA_030045295.1 Streptosporangiaceae bacterium | reverse complement strand
GGTGTTGTCGATCGCCGAGATATGGTCCGCGTCGAACGCGTGCCGCAGCCCCAGCGTGTAGGCGGTGATGCTCAGCCCGACGCCGAACAGCTTGTAGTGCGCGGGCAGCACGAAGGCGATGAACACGAAGAACCCCACCGCGTGCAGCAGCAGGATCGAGCCGTACATGCCGATCACCCGCCGCCGCTCGGTGCGGTTCATGGTCCGGAACGACTCCCGGAAGATCGCGTGCAGGCTCATCTGGCCCTGCGGCGCCGTGCTCTGGCCGGCCATGGCCTCACCCCTCGGTCGCCCGCGCAGCAGGTCCTGCGCCTGACCGCACGCTAACCCAGCTGCATATGAGTTGCAAGTACCTATATCTTGCAATCATAGCCGCCGCCGCTCTATACAGGCTTGCCGTATTGAAGACGCAGATGCAAAGTTCGCGCAACGGCAGAGCCGAATCCTGCCAGCCTCCTTGAGGGGCTCGTGTCAGGCTTATGCGGGCCAAGTTTGTGCCGCTGGCGCGTAAGCGGCGGTCTCGTGCCCGGTTACTGGCAGCTGGCGCAGCGGCCGGTGACGGCGAACCGGTGGGGGTTGATGATGAACCCGTACCTGGTCCGGGCGCTGCGGACCAGGTCCCGGAACATGTCGTCGGGAACTTCAGTCATGGAGCCGCATTTCTCGCAGACAAGGTGCCCATGCGCGGTCGACGCCAGATGGTAGGTCGCGGGTCCGTCTCGCAGGCGGGTACTGTCGACGACGCCGAGCCGCTCCAGCTCCTCCAGGTTGCGGTAGACCGTGGACAGGTGCACATCGGGCGCGTGGGCGCGGACCTCGGCGGTAAGTTCCTCCGCGCTGCGATGCTCCCGGCTCCCGAACAGGGCCTGCAGCAGCAGCCTCCGCGCCGGGGTAGCCCGCCCGCCGTGCTGGCGGACGATGCTGAGCACATCCTCGATCGCGTCATGATCGCCGTGCTCGATCTGCCGTGGCTGGCTACCGGGGGACACCCGGCAAGCATACGCTCCAGCCCGCACAATTGCGATCTGATAGCAATTGCGAACTCGGCATTGCAGGATGGTAGCCGCAGCGGAGCACTGCATCCCTGTCGAAATAACGTGCGGGACACGGACACGGGCGGCGGCCAGGGATGATCGGTCCAGCCGTACGCTAGCAAGTCGGTCGGCCCGTAGAGATCCCCATCCCGTGATTCATGAGCCATCGGCGGGCAGGCCGAATGCCGATGGATGCAGCCATCGGGCTATGGCGACGACGGCTTGGGCGTTGCGCGGGCTGGGGGTGACCTCGTCGTAGCTGAGGGGCAGAAAGCAGCGGTTCTTCACGGCGGGAAGGTTCTTGCTGGCCGCGAAGGTTTCCAGGAACTTCTCCTTCTGGGCGACCGTGGGGGTGCTGTAGTTGTTGATGATGATGCACTGCGGTTGGGCGGCGACGACCTGTTCCCAGGACACCGTGGTCCAGCTCTGCTTGAGTGAGGCGAAGATGTTGGTCCCGCCTCCCAGGCTGAGCTCGGCGGTCGGCATGGCCAGCCCGGGTCCGGTGACCGGCGCAGCCTCGCCGCTGTCGTAGTCGAACACCTTGATAGGTTTGAGTCCCGCCACCTTGGCTCGGACCGCCGCCACCTGGGCCTGCATGCTGGCGATAAGGCTATCGGCGCGAGACTGGACTCCGAAGATGGCTCCGAGGTTGTGCAGGTCCGTATAAGTGTCATTGATGCTGACTGAGTCCTTACCCGCCTGGACGTGGGCGCAGGACTCTTCGAGCACCAGCGTCTTGATCCCGAACTTGGCCAGGTAGGTCGGCGTGAGGTTGGTACCGACCTGCAGGCCGTAGTTCCAGCCTGCGAACAGGAAGTCGGGGTGCAGCGCGATCAGCTCTTCCAGCGTGAAGTAGTTCTGGGGGTCGACATCGCGCACCTTATTGAACCCGGCCTGGTATTGGGGTGGTATCGGCTGGTTGACCGGGCCGTCGCCGATCGCGCCGAAGGTGCCGACCATGTGCGATTCCAGCCCCAGAGCGAGCATGTCCTCGGTGGTGTTGATGTCGTTTGCTACCGCCCGTTGCGGCGCACGGTCGTAGGTGACGGGCACGCCGCAGCTGCTGACGGTGACCGGATACCCGGTGCTGGGCTTGGCCGACGCGGTGGCGGTGGGGCTGCTGCTGCAGGCGGCTAGCCCGGCCATGGTGAGCAGCGCGGCGGACGCCGTCAGGACGCGCCGGGTACGAGGCCGGGCCGGGTGCCGAGAGCCGTGGTTGTGATGCACTGGGATCCTTTCGGTTACGCTGGCTTGTCCGGCTGCGCCGGTGAGCATGCCGTCGTGTCGTCGCGGGGGTGATCTCGGGTAGCGGGCTGGACGCGGCGCGGGATCAGATGGGGCGTCCCGGTGTCGGGGTGCTCGATGACCAGGACATCGGCACCGTAGGCCTGGCGGATCGTCTCGGGCGTGAGCACCGAGCCGGGCGGCCCTCCGGTCACCAGCTGGCCGTCGCCGAGCACGTAGATGACGTGGCAGAACAATGCGGCCAGGCTCAGGTCGTGCAGGGCGGCGAGCACGGTGACGCCGAGCCCGGCGACGATCTCGAGGATCTCGACCTGGTGATGGATGTCGAGCTGGTTGGTGGGCTCGTCCAAGATGAGGTGGTCGGCCTCCTGGGCCAGCGCCCTGGCGATAAGGACGAGCTGCTTCTCGCCGCCGGACAGGGTGTTGAACCGGCGGTAGGCCAGCTGGCCGCAGCCCACGCGCTCCATTGCCTGGTCGACGATGCTGCGGTCGGCGGCGGTGTCGCGGTCGAAGTGCCCCTTGTGTGGCGTGCGGCCGATCATCACCATCTCCCGGACGGTGAAGTCGAACTCGCTGGCGGATTCCTGCGTGACCACCGCGATGCGACGCGCGGCGTCCTTTGGGCGCAGCGATAGCAGGTTGGTCCCGTCCAGCAGGACGCGCCCGGCGGACGGCGGGTGCACCCGGTAGATCGCCTTGAGGATCGTCGACTTCCCGCTCCCGTTCGCCCCCACCAGCCCGGCGAATTCGTGGTCGCTGACGGTCAGGTCGACTCCCGTGACGATGCGCCGTCCGGCGATGTCGACCGCCAGGCCGTCCAGCTGGAGGCTCACTGGGTCGCGCCGTACAGGTAGGGCCGGCGGCGGATGAGGACGATGAGCGTGGGCGCGCCGATGAACGCGGTGATCACCCCGATCGGCATCTCCTGCGGGGCGACGATCGTGCGGGCCAGCAGGTCGCCCAGGACCATGAAGGAGGCGCCGAACAGGACGCCGGTGGGCAGAACACGGCGATGGTCGGATCCGACCATGAGGCGGACGATGTGCGGCACGACCAGGCCGACGAACCCGATGATCCCGCTCACCGCGACCGCGACCCCGGCCATCAGCGAGGTCACCAGGAACAAGTTCCGGCGCAGCCGCCGCACGTCAACGCCCAACGACGCGGCCGGCTCGGCGCCCATGGCCAGCGCGTTCAGTGTCCGGCCCTGTGCCAGCAGGTACGCCATCGCCACAGCCAGCGCGGCGGCCGGGATCGGCAGCTGGTTCCAGCTGGCCAGGCCGAACGAGCCGAGCAGCCAGAACAGGACGGACTGCGTCGCCTGCGGGTTCCCGCGGAAGATCAAGAAGCTGGTCACCGACTCGAACAGCGCGGAGAGCACCACTCCGCACAAGATGAGCTGTGTGGGAGCTAGCCCCTGGCCGGAACGGGAGACCAGGAACACCGCCGCCATCGCGGCCAGCGCGCCCAGCACGCTGCCCACTGAGATCGCCCACACGCCGAGCGAGGCGAACGCTCCCAGTAGCAGCACAGCGGTAGCGCCGACGCTGGCCCCGGATGACACGCCCAGCAGGAACGGGTCTGCCAGCGCGTTGCGGACCAGAACCTGGACGACGGCGCCCGCGGTGGTAAGCGCGGCACCGACGACGGCCGCCAGCAGCACCCTGGGCAGCCGGATCTGCCAGACGATGATCCCGGCTACCGTGTTCTCCGGATGACCCGTCAGGCCGCCAGCGACGACGTGCCAGACGGTCGCCGGGCTGAGCGGGACGGATCCGATGGCGACGCCGAACGTCATGGTCACGACCAGCAGCACGGCGCAGGCCGCGAGCACGATCCCCAGCGGCACGCGGTCCCGCCGCCGGGTTTCCGGCCGCGCGGGCCGGAGAATGAACCTTCCGACCGTCGGCGCGGCGGCGTCCCGGCCGGGTTCCGTGGCTGCTGAGGCTGGGTTGGTCTCACCGCGGGGCGCAGCCGACTTCACCGGACGCGGCCGGTCATCGTCCTCGTGCATGTGTGTCCCCTCAGCTGCCGGATGTCGTCACTAGGGCGCTGGCCCACGGGGCTGGCGTGGTCAGTAGCGACGTCGGAGAACCGCTGCGACTCGCCGAGGCGGCGGCACGTGAGCGCCGCGATCGACCCGATGGCGGCGGACCGGCGTGCAGGCGCGGCCTGACCGCCGGGATGCCGTCCTGGCTTGACGGCATGGATCATCCTCCTCAGGTGCCGGAGGACGAAGAGAGCCCCTGCGGGCCCGGCGGAGCCGGTCCCGCAGCGAACCGCCCTTCCTCCGAGGACTGGTGTTCGCCGGGCAGGCCGGGCCAGGCGACCGGACTCGTCCCCCGAGGGGGCTTGACCGTTGCGGGACAGTGCCGGGCTCTCACCGGACTTCGCTGGCTGGCTGCCGCCCCAGGTGCCCTGGGGTCATGGGCACGGTACATGCGGGGGCACGGCACCGTCAAGGCTCACTAGATGATCAGATATCCACCTGCTGAGCGGACCCGGACCCGGCCTGCAGGCCGTTACGGCTAGGCCAGCAGCGCGGCGACGGGGCTGTCTGCGAGGTGGTAGCGAATCACCCGTCCGTCCCGCTCGGCGGTGACCGCCTGCGCGGCACGCAGGTAGCGCAGCGTCTGCGACACGGTGGTGTCGTTGAGTCCGGTCGCGGCGGACAGGTCCGACACGCTAATGGGCCCCGCCGCCTTGATGCAGGTCAGGAGGGTGAGCCTGGTCGGGTCGCCGAGCAGGGCGAAGGTTTTCGCGCGAGCCTGGATGGCGGCCTTAGGGCCGCTGATGGCGGCGATGGCCTCGCAGACGCGTTCGCCGTCGATGACGCGGTGACCGGATCGCTCGGCGGGAAGCAGGTGCACCCTCCAACTATGCCAGCACACGGGTATATCCGGTCACCTGGCCAGGCTTGCAGGTGACCGGGTCCGGTCCCGTTACGGCGGCGTGGCTATCCTTGGCGGTGGTCATAGGCGCGTTGCTGGTCGCGGGGACCTCCTCAGATGCGGGCAAGAGCGTGCTGGTCGCGGGGCTGTGCCGGTGGCCCGGCACCGACACCCGCAGTTTCCGCCGGGCCTTCCTCGCCGACCTGGCCGCCCGGACCGGGCGGGACTTCACCCCGGCCTGCGGCGTAAGGT
>JASIGD010000190.1 GCA_030045295.1 Streptosporangiaceae bacterium | reverse complement strand
CGCTGTCGTTGGCCATCGCGACCGTTCCCGCTGTGTATTTCGCGTCTTTGAGGTTCTCGCTGGCGAACTCATAACCAGGCGTCCCGGTGCCCACCTTGCTGGTGGAACTGCAGGTGAGCTTGGTCGTAGAGGTCGCGTAAGGGTCACCGCACTGCAGCACGTAAAACTCGCTTGTCACCATCCGGTGGCACTGGGTGTTGTCGAAGTAGCCCGCCTCGGCCAGGTGGACGAAGGAGTTGACGGTGCAGGTCGCCTTGCTGTTGAGCAGGTTGAAGGTGATCTTGCCCAGGTTGGTGTTGATCGTCGCCTGGTAGCTGGCCGTGTAGTCCGGCGCAGACGGCGGGAAGCTCACCTTGCGCGCCACCGGGGTGGCCTTGGTGTAGGTGCAGTGATGCGCGGGCTCGGCCACGGCCGCGGCCGACGCCGACGCGCTCGGTGACTTGCTGTCCGACGCCGACGCGCTCTTGCCGCTACCGCCGGGGAGGAACACCACCAGCAGCGCGGCGATCAGGCCCGCGACGGCGACCGCGCCGATCCCGGTGACCCAGCGGTTGCGGACCCGGCGCCGTCTTTCCGCCCGTTGCTCCTGCTGGCGGCGGTACCTTTCCCTGGCCTGCCTGCGCTGGCGATCGTTCTTACCCGCCACCGGTCGTGTCCTCCTTGGCCTGTCGATATCTCACTACCGCTGGTATTCACGGGAGGCAGGCCAACGAACCCGGTATACCTCTGATCTCGAACATGCGCATTGCCGGCCCCAGGAGGCGCCTCCCGGAAGCCCCGGCAAAGTTCGCGATCGCTCGCGAATCTACCTGCATCGTGCCGGGATCGGTACCCTTCGTTATCGGTTCGCGGCCATGCCGGTCCCTCGGTAGCCTGAGACACCGTACCGTCAGAAAGGACGATTGTGCTCGTCGCCGGGTTCCCAGCAGGCGCATTCGCCGCCAACTGTTATGTTGTCGCGACCGCGCCCGGCGAGCAGTGCGTAATCATCGATCCGGGCCAGGACGCCGAACCCGGAATCGAGGACATCCTCGCTGAGCACCGGCTCAGCCCGGCCGCCGTCCTGCTCACGCACGGTCACATCGATCACGTGTGGTCCGTCGCCCCGGTCTGCGACGCCAAAGGCATCCCCGCCTACATCCATCCCGCCGATCGCGCATTGCTTAGCGACCCGGCGAAGGGTTTCTCGCTGGGGATAGGACAGGAACTGTTCGGCGGCCTGAAATTCACCGAGCCGGATGACGTGAAAGACCTGTCCGATGGGATGAAGCTGAGCCTAGTGGGGCTCGAGATCATCGTGGACCACGCACCGGGTCACACCGAAGGCTCGGTGACATTCCGGATGCCGCTCGAGGCTCCCGCTGCCGCAGCAGAAGAGCCGATCACGGTGCCAAGCAAAAGCGAAATGGACGCAGCCGGCATCTTGTTTTCGGGCGACCTGCTGTTTGCCGGGTCGATCGGCCGGACCGACCTGCCCGGCGGAGACTATCCGACGATCCTGCGCAGCCTGGCGCGGGTCTGCCTGACCCTGCCGGACGAGACCGTGGTGCTGTCCGGGCACGGACCGCGGACGACGATCGGCGCCGAGCGCCGGAGCAATCCGTTCCTGGCCGGCCTCGAACCCTCAGGCCCCTCCACGCCTGCCGCCCGGCCGGCTCGGGGCCGGCCCAAGGGGCTGTGATTCGCGGATGAAGGAAAGGGGCAGTGCTCGATGATCCGCACCCACGAGGCGGGAACGCTCCGGGCGTCGCACGCGGGAGAGTACGTGGTGCTGGCCGGCTGGGTGGCGCGGCGCCGGGACCACGGCGGCGTGGTCTTCATCGACCTGCGGGACGCGAGCGGCGTGGCCCAGGTCGTCTGGCGCGGCGAGGAGGCGGTCGCGCACGAGCTGAGGGCCGAGTTCTGCGTGCTGGTGACCGGGCGCGTGCGGCTCCGGCCGGCCGGGAACGAGAACCCGGAGCTGCCCACCGGCGAGATCGAGGTGGTCGCGGACGAGGTGGAGGTGCTCAGCGAGGCCGAGCCGCTGCCGTTTCCCGTCGAAGGGTCCGCGGAAGTCAGCGAGGACATCCGGCTCAAGTACCGCTACCTCGATATCAGGCGGGAGAACACCGCGCGGGCGCTGCGGATCCGGTCTCAGGCCGCCTACCTGCTGTACGAGGTGATGCGCGAGCACAGGTTCGTCAACGTGGAGACGCCCGACCTGACCAGGTCCACCCCGGAAGGCGCGCGCGACTTCCTGGTCCCGGTGCGACTTCAGCCGGGCCGCTGGTACGCGCTGCCGCAGTCGCCGCAGCTCTTTAAGCAGCTGCTCATGGTCGGCGGGATCGAGCGCTACTACCAGCTGGCCCGGTGCTTCCGGGACGAGGACTTCCGCAAGGACAGGCAGCCGGAGTTCACCCAGATCGACATCGAGATGTCCTTCGTTACCCGGCAGGACGTCATCGACGTCGCCGAGGAGGTGGTGGCGCGGCTCTGGTGGGAGCTGACGGGCTACGAGGTGCCCAGGCCGCTGACCCGGATGACCTACGCGGACGCGATGGCCCGGTACGGCTCGGACAAGCCGGACCTGCGGTTCTCGTGCGAGCTCAGCGACCTGACGGAGTACTTCGCGGCGACCGAGTTCCGGATCTTCCAGGCGCCGTACGTCGGTGCCGTGGTCATGCCCGGCGGGGCGTCGCAGTCGCGGCGGGAGCTGGACGGGTGGCAGGAGTGGGCGCGGTCCCGCGGCGCCCGGGGGCTCGCCTACGCGCTGATCGGCGCCTCCGGCGAGGTATCCGGCCCGGTGGCCAGGAACCTGTCGGACGCGGAGAGGTCCGGTCTGGCCGCCGCGGTCGGCGCCGAACCGGGCGACTGCGTGTTCTTCGCGGCCGGCCCGGCCCCGGCCGCGCGGGAACTGCTCGGCGCGGTACGGCTGGAGATCGGCCGCCGGTGCGGCCTGATCGACGAGGCGGCCTGGTCGTTCCTGTGGGTCGTCGACGCGCCGATGTTCGAGGAGGACGGATCCGGCGGCTGGACCTCGGTGCACCACCCGTTCACCGCACCGCTGCCCGAGTGGGCGGACAAGTTCGCCGTCGATCCGGGCGGCGCGCTGGCCGACGCCTACGACATCGTCTGCAACGGGTACGAAATCGGCGGCGGGTCGATCCGTATCTACAAGTCCTCGACGCAGCAGGCCGTATTCGACGTGATCGGCCTTTCCCCCGCCGAGGCGCGGTCGCAGTTCGGCTTCCTGCTCGACGCGTTCAAGTACGGGCCGCCGCCGCACGGTGGCATCGCGTTCGGCTGGGACCGGGTCTGCATGCTGCTCGCGGGCGCCGCCACGATCCGCGACGTGATCGCGTTCCCCAAGGCCGCCTCGGGGCTGGATCCGCTGACCGGCGCGCCCACCCCCATCACCCCCGAGCAGCGCCGCGAAGCCGGCATCGACGTCGTACCCGGCGACGATTCGGGCCGTTAGCGCCCGGGGGGTGCGGCTACCCGCCAGCCGTCGACGGGAGGTGGCGGTCCGTAGCCGGGAGTATGGTCGGAACGTGGGCAGTACGGAAGGGGGAGACGCCGCAAGCCTGTTCGATGAGGCGGAGCAGGAGGCGGCTCAGGCCGCCGCGCCGCTGGCGGTCCGGATGCGCCCGCGCACCCTGGACGAGGTGATCGGGCAGCGCCACCTGACCGGCGAGGGCACGCCATTCCGCAAGCTGATCGACAACGATGCGCCGATGTCACTGCTGCTGTGGGGCCCTGCCGGCACCGGCAAGACGACGCTGGCCTACGTGGTCAGCCAGGTCACCAGGCGGCGCTTCGTGGAGCTGTCGGCGGTGAGCGCCGGGGTCAAGGACGTGCGGGCGGCCGTCGACGCGGCCCGCCGCACGCTCGGCCTGAGCGGCACCCAGACCGTGCTGTTCATCGATGAAGTACACAGGTTCAGCAAGGCGCAGCAGGACGCGCTGCTGCCGGCGGTGGAGAACCGCTGGGTGTCGTTTATCGGCGCAACCACGGAGAACCCCTTCTTCTCCGTCGTGTCACCGCTGCTCTCCCGTTCGCTGCTGCTGACCCTGCAGCCGCTGTCCGACGACGACGTGCGCGAAGTCGTCAACCGCGCGCTGGCCGATCCTCGCGGGCTCGGCGGCCGCGTCGCGCTCGACGACGAGGCCGCCGATCACCTGGTCCGGCTGGCGGGCGGCGACGCGCGGCGGGCGCTCACCTACCTGGAGGCCGCCGCGCTCGGCCTGCCGGCCGGCGGCCAGATCGACGTCGCGACGCTCGAACGCGCGGTGGACCGGGCCGCGCTGCGCTACGACCGTGACGGTGACCAGCACTACGACGTGATCAGCGCGTTCATCAAATCCATGCGCGGCAGCGACGTCGACGCGGCCCTGCACTACCTGGCCAGGATGATCGCCGCGGGGGAGGACCCGCGGTTCATCGCCCGGCGGCTGATCGTGCACGCCAGCGAGGACGTCGGCATGGCCGACCCCACCGCGCTGCAGACCGCGGTCGCCGCGGCGCAGGCGGTCGAGTTCGTCGGGCTGCCCGAGGCCAGGATCAACCTCGCCCAGGCCGTGATCCACATATCGCTGGCCCCCAAATCCAACGCGGTGGTCAAGGCGATCGGCGCGGCCGACGCGGACGTGCGAGCGGGGCTAGTGGGCGCAGTGCCCGCGCACCTGCGCGATGCGCACTATCCTGGGGCGGGCAAGGTCGGCCACGGTGAGGGCTACCTGTACCCGCACGACTTCGATGACGGCATCGTCGCGCAGCGCTACGCACCCGATCCGGTGGCGGACCGCACGTACTACGAGCCGTCGGGACACGGCCTGGAAGCCCGCGTCGCCGACCGCGCCGGGCGGATCCGGGCCATCCTGAAGAAAACGGACAAGGAGCAGCCATGACGCGGACGGGGCAGTCATGATGGCGGCGCGGTCATGAACGCGGCGGACATAGCCGCTCTGATCGCCGCCGTCTTCTGGGCACTGCTGGTGTGCGCCGGCGTCTTCGTCCTGGTCAGGCTGGGCCGACTGCTGTCCGAGTCCAGTCGCCTGGTCGCCGACCTGCGCGAGCGGGGGGACGTGCTGCTGCAGCGCGCGCAGGCCGCGGTCGACGGGGCGCAGGCCGCGGTGGACCGGGCCGGAAAGCAGCTCGACCGTACCGAAACCGTCACGGCCAGCATGGATGAGCTGGAGGCCGGGATGACCGAACTCGCCGGGCAGGTGACGGCGCTGGCCGGCCTCGGCCGCACGATCGCCGACGGCCCGGTGGGCCGGGTGGGCGCGGTGGCCTACGGCGTCCGGCACGCCGTGAACCTGCGCCGGACCGCCCGGCCCGCGGTTCCCGGCCGCGTGGTGGAACGCGGCGCGCTGGCCCGGGAGGCGCGGAGATGATCCGCCGTGGGTTCTGGCTCGCCGCCGGAGCGGCAGCCGGCATCTACGGCTACCGGCGGGTCTCCGCTCTCGGCCGGCGCGTGTCCAGCACGCTGAACCTCACCGGGCCCGGCGACCCGGTCGGGCGCACCCGCCGCGGAGCGGTCGCCTTGGCCGGGGAAACCATCCGGTTCACCCGTGATGTGCGCGAAGGCATGGAGCAATATAGGCTTGCGCATTCCGCGCCCGAAGGTTCTACCCTCGGAGCACGAGGGCTGGAGCCAGCCAGCGGCCTCAGCGCTGACCACGACCCACAACCCGAGGATGGCCGCTAATGGAGTCGGCAGAGATCGCCCGCCGCTTCCTTGCCTATTTCAAACAGCAGGGGCACACCATCGTGCCGTCGGCCTCCCTGGTTGCCGATGATCCCACGGTCCTGTTCGTCATCGCCGGCATGCAGCCGTTCAAGCCCTACCTGCTCGGCCAG
>JASIGD010000021.1 GCA_030045295.1 Streptosporangiaceae bacterium | reverse complement strand
CCGCGCACCGGCGGCGACTCGCAAGCCGCTGCCGATACCGAGCTTGATGAGTACATGCACCTGTACACGATCAACCGAGGGGTGCTGATGACGCCGTTCCACAATATGGCGCTGATGTGCCCGGCCACGACCGAAGCCGACGCGGACGCCCACACCGCGGTGTTCGCCGCGGCCGCGGACGAGCTGCTCGGTTAGTTGCCCGGACTCGCCGTACCGGCCTGGGACATCTCGTCAGTCACCTGAGCCGGCGCGCACGTCAGCAAACTGCCGGGCGAGTGTCAGCCAGCTGACAGACGCCGGCCGCCCGCCGAACGAGGATCGAGTTAGCTCCTCACGAAACAGGGGCGAGGTGCCCTGGGGCGGGCCGGTTGCGAGGAGGGGACGCAGCCACCCGGCAAATGGCGCCCGCCTGGATCGAGTAGGTCCTGGGCCGGATGAGGAGGCCAGGGTCACGGCCGCCGCGGCGGCCGTGACCCTGGCGCCCGCCGCCGAAGCAGCCGGACGCCGCGCGCTGGCTAGGCCAGGTTCAGCAGCACGATGCCCGCCGCGACCACGACGGTGGCGATGATGCGGGTCCGGCCGAACGGCTCGCGGAAGATCAGCGTGCCGATGATCGCGCCGAAGATCACGCTCGTCTCGCGCAGCGCGGCGATCGGCGCCAGCGCTCCCCGGGTCTGCGCCCACAGCACCAGGCCGTACGCGAGCACGCTCAGCGCGCCGGCCGCCAGCCCGCAGGCCAGGATCCGGCGCGGCTGCTTCAGCACCGTACCGCGCCGCTGGACCAGCGCGAACATCGGAACGCAGAGGCTTTGCAGCAGCATCAGCCATCCGATATAGCCCACCGGGCTGGCGGACAGCCGCACGCCGACGCCGTCCACCGTGGTGTACGCCGCGATCGTGAGCCCGGTACCGATCGCGGCCAGGAAGGCGGCGCGTCCGGGGCGGCGGCCCCCCAGGGCGAGCGTTCCGAGGCCCAGACAGACGACGAGGACCCCGGCGATCTGGGGGAGGGCGAGGTGCTCGTGCACGAAGACCGCGGCCAGGATCGTCACCACCAGCGGGGACGTGCCGCGCGCGAGCGGGTAGACCTGGCTGAACTCGCCCAGCCGGTAGCAGCGCATCAGCAGCAGCACGTAGAAGATGTGGATCGCGACCGATCCGAGCAGATAAGGCCAGCTGTCGGCGCTGGGCACGCGGACGATGAGGATGAGCGGGATCGCCACCGCGATGCCGCCCACGCCGATCAGCGCGAACGCGAGAGTCTGGTCCTTGATGCCGTGCGCGATGGCGTTCCATACGGCGTGCGTGACCGCGGCGGCGAGGACCGCCAGGGTGACCGAGAGCGGGAGAGTGGTCGACGGGTCCAATCAAGGCTCCTCAGGCAGGCTGAACTGGAGCCCTCAGGGTTTTTATCCCGTCAGGTGTTCCCCGGGGATCCGGCCGCCGCAAGGGCGGGGACGGCCGCGGGCCCGGGTCGCGGCGTCGCTCGGTCCAGGCCCGGCCGCCCTGATTGTGGCCTGCCCTGACGGACGCCGGCGGAACCCTAGACGCAACCACGTGCTAACCCGAGCTTAGCTTGTCAGGCCGCTGTCGCCCGCATTGACACGTCTGCTGCGTCTGACGTAGGCCTAGTGAGGACGAGCCGGCCGTGCCAGATCCGGTAGAGGAGAACCTCACATGAGCCTGACCCCGACCGCCGCGCATACCCTGCGGAACCTCCTTGCCACGGCGGTCGTCGTCCCGGTCACGCCGTTCACCGAAGACGGGGCACCGGACTGGGACGCCTACGCGGCGCTGATCGGCCGGCTGGTGGACAGCGGGATCACGGTGATCACCCCGAACGGCAACACCGGCGAGTTCTACGCGCTCAGCCAGGCCGAGGCCAGGGGCACGGTCGAGACCGCGGCCAAGGCCGCCGGCGGGCGCGCCGAACTGCTGGCGGGCGTCGGCCATGACGTCGCGACCGCGGCCGACGCGGCGCGGCACGCCCGGGACCACGGCGCGCGCATGGTCATGATCCACCAGCCGGTGCACCCGTACGTGTCCGCTGACGGCTGGATCGACTACCACGCCGCCATCGCCGGCGCCGTGCCCGACCTTGGCGTCGTCCTGTACATCAGGGACGAGCGCCGCAGCGGCGCGCACATCGCCGAGCTCGCGGACCGCTGCCCGAACGTCGTAGGCGTCAAGTACGGGGTACGCGA
Organism: Streptosporangiaceae bacterium; assembly: GCA_030045295.1. Next base: position 2,272 of record JASIGD010000021.1, on the reverse strand, counting down.
CGCGACCAGGTTCGCCGCCGTGGCCAGGGACGCCGGGATCGAGCGGCTGACCTGGCTGGCCGGCGCGGCCGAGCTGACCGCGCCGGCGTTCTGGGCCGTCGGCGCGCGCGGCTTCACCTCCGGCCTGGCCAACGTCGGCCCCGGCCTGGCCCTGGCCATGCTCGACGCGCTGCGCGCGGGGGACTTCGGCGCGGCGATGAGGGTGTGGGAGACGGTGCGCCCGTTCGAGGAGCTGCGGCTCGCCGATGCCTCGGCGGACAACGTGAGCGTGGTCAAGGAGGCCCTGGCCCAGCTGGGCCTGTGCCGTGCCGACGTCCGGCCGCCGAGCCGCCTCCTGCCCGCCGGGCTCAGGGAGGAGATCTCCGGCATCTTGTCGGACTGGGACCTGAAGTGAAACATCCGGAAGAGCTCCGCAGCTTCCGCTGGTTCGGCGGCGAGCGCACCGCCGGGCTCAGGGCGTTCGGTCACCGGTCCCGCATGCGCCAGCTGGGCGTTGACCCCGAGGAACACCTCGGCAAGCCGCTCATCGCCATCCTGAACACCTGGTCGGACCTGAACCCGTGCCACATGCACCTGCGCCAGCGCGCCGAGCAGGTCAAGCGCGGCGTGCTCGAGGCCGGCGGCTTCCCGGTCGAGCTCCCGGTGGCCACGCTCAGCGAGACGTTCCAGAAGCCGACCCCGATGATGTACCGCAACCTGCTCGCCATGGAGACCGAGGAGCTGCTGCGCTCCTACCCGGCCGACGGCGCGGTGCTGATGGGCGGCTGCGACAAGACCACGCCCGCGCTGCTGATGGGCGCGGCCAGCGCGAACATCCCCGCGATCTACGTGACCGCCGGCCCGATGCTGCGTGGCAACTACCGCGGCCAGAGCGTGGGCAGCGGAACTGACGTGTGGAAGTTCTGGGATGACGCGCGAGCCGGGCTGGTCGGTGACTGCGAGCTGGCCGACCTGGAGTGCGGCATCGCCCGGTCACCGGGCCACTGCATGACGATGGGCACCGCCTCGACCATGACCTCGGCCGCCGAGGCCCTCGGCATGACGCTGCCCGGCGCGGCCTCGATCCCCGCGGTCGACTCCGCCCACTACCGGATGGCGGCGGCGGCCGGCAGGCGCATCGTGGCCATGGCGTGGGAGGACCTCACCCCGGACCAGGTCCTCACCCGGGAGGCGTTCGAGGACGCGGTGGCCACCGTGTTCGCGCTCGGCGGCTCTACCAACGCGTTCATCCACCTGATCGCGATGGCCGGGCGGGCGGGGGTGGACCTTACCCTGGACGACTTCGACGCGATCTCGCGCCGGGTGCCCTGGCTGGCCAACATCAGGCCGAGCGGGACGTACCTGATGGAGGACTTCTACTACGCCGGCGGCCTGCCGGCGCTGCTCGGCCAGCTGGCGAAGGTCCCCGGGGCGCTGCACCTGGACCGGATGACGGTTGACGGTGGCCCGTTCGGCCAAAAGATCATTCAAGCACCCCTGTACAACACCGAGGTCATCCGGACGCCGGACACCGCGCTGGGCGCCGAGGGCGGGGTCGCGGTGCTGTACGGGAACCTCGCGCCGGACGGCGCGGTCATCAAGCACATCGCCGCCGAGCCGCGGCTGCTCAAGCACACCGGCCCCGCCGTCGTGTTCGACTCGTACCAGGAGATAACCGAGCGGATCAACGACCCGGCGCTGAACGTTACGCCCGAGTCGGTCCTGGTGCTGCGCAACGCCGGCCCCAAAGGCGGCCCTGGCATGCCCGAGTACGGCATGCTGCCCATTCCCGACTACCTGCTGGCGCGGGGCGTCCGCGACATGGTGCGGATCTCCGACGCCAGGATGAGCGGGACGAGCTACGGCGCCTGCGTGCTGCACGTGGCCCCGGAATCGTTCGTCGGCGGCCCTCTCGCCCTCGTCCGGGCCGGGGACCTCATTACCCTCGACGTCGGCGCCCGCGAGCTGTCTTTGAATATTCCAGAACGGGCCTTGGCTCAGCGACGCGAGCAATGGCAGCCTCCGGAGCCGAAGTTCACGCGCGGCTACGGCGCCCTGTTCAGCGAGCACATAGCGCAGGCCAACGAAGGCTGTGACTTCGACTTCCTGGCCAGGCGCGGCCGAGACCCGGAACCTGACCCCCGATAGGAGCGACAATGATCCAGGGTTTTGACCCGCGTACCGGGGCGCCGGTGGGTGAGCCGGTCGCCGAGACCACCGACGCCGGAGTCGACGCGGTCGTCGCGTCGGCGGTTCAGGCCGCCCCGGCCTGGGGCGACGGGTCCGCGGCGGC
>JASIGD010000189.1 GCA_030045295.1 Streptosporangiaceae bacterium | reverse complement strand
GTGCTGGCGGTGCTGGCCGCCAGACACGTCGTCTCGCTGGCCGCGCTCGGACCCGTCGCCGCGCTGATCGGCGCCGGGGAGGGCCTGTTCTTGCCGGCGTCGTTCGCGATCATGCCGTCGCTGCTCGACAACGAGCGGCTCGCGGCGGGCAACGCGCTGTCCAGCGCGGCCGTGCAGGCCGGGTCGCTGCTCGGTCCGGCGCTCGGCGGCGCCCTGGTCGCCGTGACGAATTCGTCGGCCACCGCCTTCGCCGTGGATGCTGCCTCGTTCGCCGTGTCGGCGCTGAGCCTGCTGCTGATCCCAGCACGGCCCGCGAGCGGGTCTGCTACCGCGGTCGCGATGGAGGTGGCCGGGACCAGCCGGAGCGTGGCCGCGAGCGCGGACGGGGCAACGGCCGAGGACGGGGCAACGGCCGAGGACGGGGAACGGGAAGGGAGCGGCGGCGGGCTGGTCGCGCTGCTGAAGAGGTCGCGGGCGCTGCAGGTCATCCTGGTGGTCGTTGTCGCGGCCAACCTGGCCGGCGGCGGGATGGGCGAGGTGGCCCTGCCCTCGCTCGCGCACGCCCGGTTCGGGGCGGCCGGCTACGGCGCGCTGCTCGCCTGCCTGGCCGCCGGAGGAATCATCGGCACGCTCGCCGCGGCCCGCACCGGCGGGCTGCGGCGGCCGGCCGTCTTCGCTTCGGCGGTGTTCTTGTTCGAGGCGGCCGCGATAGCCCTGATCCCGTTCCTGGGCGGAGAGGCCGGCGCGGCGGCGGCGCTATTCGTGGTCGGCGCCAGCAACGGCCTGGGCAACGTCACGTTCCTGACCGTCCTGCAGAAGTGGGCGCCCCCAGACCTGATCGGCCGGGTAATGAGCGCGCTGATGCTGTGCGCGTTCGGCACCTTCCCGCTGTCGGTGGCGATCGGCGGGGTGCTGGTCCGCCACTTCGGCTGGGCGCTGTTCTTCCCGGTGGCCGGCGGCCTGGTGGCGGCGGCCGTCCTGGGCGGGCTGACCCAGCAGGAGTTCCGGGCCTTCGGGGCCGCCGGAAACGCGAGCTACGCCGACGCGTCGGCGGCGGTAAAGGAAGCGCGGGCGGTCGGCTGATACCACCGCCCGTTCGGGAAAACAGGAAGACACGAGCCGGGAACGGCGGGAAGGCCGGGTACGGCGGGAGGCACGCGGGTTTCAGGCGGCGCTGGGCTCGCGCAAATAGGCGGCCCACTGGGGGTCGCCGTCATGGTGAGCGCCCACCAGCCTCCAGTGGGCGCCGCGTGGTACCGCGGGCGGCACCGCTAGTGTCCAGCCGAGTTCGGCGAGCAGCCGGTCGGCCTTGCGGTGATTGCAGATCGTGCAGGAGGCGACGCAGTTCTCCCAGACGTGCTGGCCGCCGCGGCTTCTCGGCACCACGTGGTCGATCGTCTCCGCACGGCGGCCGCAGTAGGCGCACCGGTAGTTGTCCCGCCGCATCAGCGCTGCCCTGGTCAGCGGCACCCGATTGCGGTGGGGAACGCGGACGTAGCGGCAGAGCCTGATCACCGACGGCGTGGCCAGCGCGACCGACGCCGCGTGCAGGACCGTCCCCGCGGCGTCCTCGTGGACGACCTCGGCCTTACCGCAAAGTACCAGGCAGACGGCGCGGCGCAAGCCCACGGTGGTCAGCGGTTCATACGTCACGTTGAGCAACAGCACTCGCCGCACCCGCACCTCCCGCTGGCGCTGACCGTCTAACAGTGTGTCCCTGGTGCACGCACGCAATAAGCGTACAAGGTCGCCGGCCCCAACATCCGAATAGACACCGTAAGGTGCGGTCATGGACGAGTTGGGCTATCCGCAGGCACGCAGGCTCGACCTGACCGAGGACGTCCTCGGGTACCAGGTCAGCGATCCCTACCGCTGGCTGGAGGACGCCTCGAGCGCCGAGCGGGCGGACTGGCTGCGGGAGCAGGCCGACTTGTTCCGCGCGCAGCGCGAGACGTGGCCCGGGCGGGACGAACTGGCCGGGAAGGTACGCGAGCTGCTGCACGTCGGCGCGGTGGGCACGCCAATCTGGCGCGAGGAGCGGTGCTTCTTCACCAGGCGGGACCCGGGGCGGGAGCACGCCGTGCTGTACACGCAGCCGGCGGACGGTCCGGTCGAGGTCCTCCTCGACCCCACGGCCATCGACCCCTCCGGCCTGACCACGCTGGACTCCTGGCAGCCGGACAAGGAAGGGCGGCTGCTGTCCTACCAGCTTTCCGAGGGCGGCGACGAGGAATCCCTGCTGCGGGTGCTCGACGTCGGCACCGGTTCGGTGCTGGACGGGCCGATCGACCGGTGCCGGTACTCCAACGTGGCCTGGCTTCCCGGCGGCAAGGCCTTCTACTACACCCGCAGGCTGCCGGCGTCGGAGGTCCCCGCCGGGGAAAGCCAGTACCACCGGCGGGTCTACCTGCACCAGGTCGGCACCCCCGCCGACGACGACGTGCTGATCTTCGGCGCGGGCCGGGACAAGACCGACTACTACTCGGTCTCAACCAGCCGGGACGGGCGCTGGCTGGCCATCTCGGTGTCGCGCGGCACCGCGCCGCGCAACGACCTGTGGCTGGCTGACCTGTCCGAATCCGACCCCGCGTCGCCTGAGCTGCGCGTCGTCCAGGAGGGAGTCGACGCGCAGACCTCGCCGCGGGTGGGGCGGGACGGGCGGCTGTACCTGTTCACCGACGCCGACGCGCCGCGGGGCAGGATCGCGGTGGCTGATCCCTCGGCTGCCGGCCTGGCCGACCGCGGCAGCTGGCGGGACCTCATCGGTGAGGATCCCCAGGCGGTGCTGCGCGCGTACGCGATCCTGGACGGGGCGGAGCTGCCGCGGCCGGTGCTGATCGCGGCCTGGACCAGGCATGCGCTGAGCGAGATCACCGTGCACGACCTGTCGACCGGTACGCGGCTGGCGGTGGTTCCGCTGCCCGGCCTGGGCACCGTGGGCGGGATCAGCGAGCGGCCCGAGGGCGGGCACGAGGCGTGGTTCGTGTACACGGACTACACGACGCCTTCGATGGTGCTCCGGTTCGACGCCCGGAGCTCGTCCGTGAGCACGTGGGCGACCCCGCCGGGCAGCGTCCCGGTCCAGGGCGTGACGGCACAGCAGGTGACCTACTCGTCCGCGGACGGCACGCCCGTGCGGATGCTGGTCATCAGCGGCGGTCCCGGGGGGCCGCCGGCTCCCCGGACTCCGCGGCCGACGATCCTGTACGGGTACGGCGGGTTCGACGTCAGCCTCACCCCGGCGTACTCGCCGAACGCCCTGGCCTGGGTGTCCGCGGGCGGCGTGTACGCGGTCGCCAACCTGCGCGGCGGCAGCGAGGAGGGCGAGGAGTGGCACCGCGCGGGAATGCTGGATAAAAAGCAGAACGTCTTCGACGATTTCCGGGCCGCCGCGGAGACGCTGATCGGCGACGGGTGGACCACGCCGGAGCAGCTGGCCATCTCCGGCGGGTCGAACGGCGGCCTGCTGGTCGGTGCGGCCCTGGTGCAGCGGCCGTCGCTGTACGCGGCGGTGATCTGCTCGGCGCCACTGCTGGACATGGTGCGCTACGAGCGGTTCGGGCTCGGGCAGACGTGGAATGTCGAGTTCGGCACCGCCTCGGATCCCGAGCAGCTCGGCTGGCTGCTGTCGTACTCGCCCTACCATCACGTGGTGGACGGGACGGCGTATCCGGCGGTGCTGTTCACCGTGTTCACGAACGACACGCGGGTCGACCCGGTGCACGCGTACAAGATGTGCGCGGCGCTGCAGCACGCCACGTCGTCCGGGCGCCCCGTGCTGCTGCGCGCGGAGGACAAGGTGGGACACGGGGCGCGCGCGGTGAGCCGGATGGCTGACCTGGCCGGGGATGCGCTCGCGTTCGCGGCGCGGTACACCGGCCTCAGCGGCTGAATTCGCCGACCGGCGCGCAGGCCTCAGGGTCGGAAGTACGCCGCCGGGGTCTGGCCCGTTTCGCGGCGGAACGCGGCCACGAACGCGCTCGGGGTGTCGTACCCGACGCGGCCGGCCACCCGGGTGACGGGCTGGCCCGAGGCCAGCATGGGCAGCGCCGCGTGCAACCGCAGCAGCGTCCGCCAGCGCCCGAACGGGACGCCCGTTTCCGCCGCGAACGCCCGCGCGAGGGTCCGCCCGCTGGCGCCCACGTCGCGGCCCCACTCCTCGAGCGTCCGCTTGTCGTGCGGGCTGGCGCGCAGCGCCCGGGCCACCCACCGGGCCGGCTGGCTGGACGGCAGCCGGACCTCGATCGTCGCCACCGGCGTCGGCGTCAGCAGGTCGCCGAGCAGGGCTTCGGCGTGCGTCCTGCGGGTGGCCTCGAGCGCGCCGCCCAGGTAGCTGATGAGCTCGGCGAGCAGCCGACTGGCCGCGACCGGGGTCGGCTCGGCCCAGCTGACCGGCGACAGGTCGGGCCGGATATAGAGCGTGCGCATGGTGGCGCGGCTTTCGGCACCGGTCTCGTGCGGCAGGCCCGCCGGTATCCACAGCGCGCGCGTGGGCGGCAGCACCCAGGTGGCGGCGTCGGTGATCACGGTGAGCACCCCGCTGGCCGCCCAGGCCAGCTGGTGGTCGACGTGGGTATGCCAGTCGAAGCGGGTACCCGCGGACATGGGGAAGGTCGCCACGATGACGGCGGCCGTTCCGTCGGCTGAGCGGTCCGGACCGGGACGCTGTCCGGTTGGCGACACAGCATGTCAGCTTACGCGCTAGGCCGCGAGGGATCCGGGTCCTAGCGTCGAGCGTATGAACGAGAACCACGCGAAGCTCATGCCGAGCCCGGAATGGGCCGAGTACATCCAGGGTGAGGTGCTGCCGCAGGCGACGGCGGGCGTCAAGCTGGGGACGGACCTGCTGGAGCTGGGCCCGGGCCCGGGAGCCGCTACCGAATGGCTGCGGCACCGGGTCGGCCGGCTGGTGGCGGTGGAGCAGGAGGAAGACGCCGCCGCGGCGCTGGCCGAACGGTTCGCCCGCACCAACGTCGAGGTGGTCAGGGGCGACGCAGCGGCGGTGGACTACCCGGACGAGTCGTTCGATACGGTCGCGGCCTTCACGATGCTGCACCACGTGCCGACCCGCGCCTTGCAGGACAAGGTGCTGGCTGAGGCGTTCCGGGTGCTGCGGCCGGGCGGCACGTTCCTCGGCTCGGACAGCCTGCCCAGCGACGGCCTGCACCACTTCCACGAGGCGGACACGTACAACCCGGTCGAGCCGGCCGCGTTCCTCACCCGGCTGCAGACCACCGGCTTCGCCGCCATCACGCTGCGGGTCACCCACGACCTCATCTTCACCGCGCGCAAGGAGGGCTCACCGTGAACGACACGATTCAGCTGCGCAGCGCGGTGACCGGGCTGCTGAGCTTCGCCGCCGCCGAGAAGCAGACGCTGCCCGCCGCGGTCGGCTCGGATGGCGCGGGGGAAGCCCGGACATGGCAGCGCCCCGGTGCGGTGAAACCCCCCGAGGCCCCGTGAAACCCCCCGAGGCCGCCGGGTAGCTTCTCCCGGGTGCGACTCGAGGACGGCCGGCACGCAGCAGCCTCGCCTGGAGTGGCATCTAGCGGAAGGAGTTCTGTGTTTCACGCCACCAGCCTGGCCCTGGCCCCCTTGGCGCACGGGTCAGCCACGCTGACCGGAAGCTGCGGCGATAACCCGGGGGTTGCCTGCCGCCTGGCCTGGAAGCTCACTCACAGCGCCAACGCGGCGCAGCTGGTCCAGATCTACCTGGCGGGGCCGGTCACCCGGACGCTGCGGATCGCGGTCGTCGTCGTGCTCGCCCTGTTGCTGCGGTTCGTCGCGCACCGGCTGATCAACCGGATCACCGAACACGCAGCCAACGGGACGGCCGGATCGGAGCGCCGCGAGCAGCGGGTCCGGGCGCTCGGCTCGATCCTGCGCAGCGCGGTCTCGATCGTCGTGTTCGGCACCGCGATCCTCACCATCCTCGGTGATCTCGGTTTCGACCTGACACCGCTGCTGCTGAGCACCACCGTGCTGGGCGTAACCCTCGCGTGCGGCGCGCAGAACCTGGTCCGTGACTACCTGGCGGGCATCATGATGCTGGTCGAGGACTACCACGGGGTCGGAGACACGATCAGGGTCAAGGACGTATCGGGAACCGTGGAGGCGGTGACGCTGCTCAGCACCCAGTTGCGGGACGTCAACGGCGTGGTCTGGCACATCAGGAACGGGACGATCGACACCGTGGGAAACGAGTCTCAGGGCTGGTCCCGGGCCATCATCGACTATCCGGTCCCCTACGGGGAGGACCTGGCGCGCATCCGGATGCTGATGGAGCAGGCCGCGGACAGCCTGTACCGCGAGAGCGGTTGGCACGAGCTGTTTTTGGAGGAGCCCGAGGTGTGGGGCGCCCAGGAGCTGTCGAGCAAGGAAGTCACCATGCGCATCGTGGCCAAGACCGCGCCGATGCGGCAGTGGGAACTGGCGCGTGAACTGCGGGCCAGGGTCAAGGCGGTCCTGGACGCGGCGGGTGTGGCCCCGGCTGGCCCGGACACCATCGTGATCACGTCGGCGACGGACCAAACATCCCCGGCGGACGCGGCGCCTGCGCAGGACGCCGCGCTTCCCGCGGCCGACGCTCACGAGGACGGAACGCGCTCGGGGTAGGCGGACGCTCGCGGGACAAGACGGCCGGGCCGCCGCCGTAAGCTGGCAGGCATGAGCCAGCCGACCAGCTTCTACGAGGCCGTGGGCGGAGAGGAAACCTTCCGCCGCCTGGTCCACCGGTTCTACCAGGGCGTGGCGGACGATCCCGTGCTGCGGCCGGTCTATCCCGCCAAGGACCTGGGCCCGGCCGAGGAGCACCTGCGGTTGTTCCTCATCCAGTACTGGGGCGGGCCGCGCACTTACGACGAGCTGCGCGGGCACCCGAGGCTGCGGATGCGGCACGCCCGGTTCGCGATCGGCGAAGCCGAACGAGACGCCTGGCTGCGCAACATGCGCGTGGCGCTGGACGAGCTCGGGTTGCCCGAAGCGCTGCAGGCCCAGCTCTGGGAGTACCTGGTCATGGCGGCGCACAGCCTGGTCAACGTCGAGCCGGCGCACGGCCACGGCGACCTCGGGCTCACCCCCGCGTGACGAGGAGACAGCGGTTGTGAATTACCTCGCGGCTGCTGAGCGGACCGGGGACTGGCTGCTGTCGACCGCTGAGCGAAGCCCGCGGGGCTGGTTCTGGCCGGACCGGCCCGGTGCCTTGGATGCTGAGGTGATTCCCGGCGTGGGCTGGGGAACCGCGGGTCCCACGATGTTCTTCGTGGAGGCGTTCCGGACCACGGGAGACGAGCGCTGGCTGTCCGCGGCACGAGAAGGTACCCGGTGGATGGAAGCTCATCTTTGTGCCTCCGCTGACGAGTGGGCGGGCTGCGGGCTGTTCACGGGAGTCGGCGGCTGGGCGGTAGCGCTCGATGAACTGGCCGCCGCGGCCGGCGACGAGCAAGCCAGCGACCTGGCCAGACGTGTTCTCGAGGCGGTCGCGGCCAAGGCGTCGCGCACCGATGGCAGGGTGCACTGGCACGACCTGACCGAGATCTTGTGGGGCACGGCCGGGATCGGGTGCCTCATGCTGACGCTAGGCGCCGATTACCTCGGCCCGGCTGCCGTGGAGCTAGCGGTGGGCGCGGGAGAATGGCTCCTGACCCAGGCGGAACCGGCGCCGACGGGAATCCGGTGGTCCCTCGGCCCGGCGTACGAGGCAAGGCGCCCCGACGACGAGCGCCGTTTCCCGAATTTCGCGCACGGCGCTGCGGGCATCGGGTTCTTCCTGGCCCGCCTGGCGCAAGTCACCGGCGATCGGCGGTTCCTGGAGGCCAGCCTGGCCAGCACCCAGTGGATCATGACGACGGTGCGCACCGAGCAGGACACCTGCGCGGCGTTTCATCACGATCCCGGCGGCACTGAGCTTTTCACCCTGGGCTGGTGCCACGGGCCGCCCGGACTCGGCTGGCTGTTCCGCCAGCTGGAACTGACCACCGGCTCAGCCAGCTGGAGAGACTGGCTGCGGCGTGCCGCCCGAGCGGACCTGCTGAGCGGGATTCCGGCCCGGAAAGAGCCAGGGTTCTGGGACAACGTCGCCCGGTGCTGCGGGTCGGCCGGAGTCGCCGAGTTCTTCCTCGATCTCCACGACCTGGAAGGCCGGCCCGAGGACCTGGCGTTCGCCGTATCCCTGATGGACGACCTCCTCGGGCGGGCTATCGCGGACGAGTCCGGGATGCGGTGGTCGAACTACGAATTCCGGCTGCCCGAGCCGGATCTTCCGCCGGAGACGACCTACATGCAAGGAGCGCCGGGAATCGGCTCGACGCTGCTGCGCCTGCACCGTCACCTGGCCGGGGACCCGTGGACGGTACGCTGGCCGCACGCCCCGGCCTGGACAGACGCCGCCCGCTGACCCGGCGCCGGCTGTCGGCGGGTCAGCCGCGGGTCAGCCTGCGGTATGTGACGCGGTGCGGGCGCGCGGCCTCGGCGCCGAGGCGATCGATCTTGTTCTTTTCGTAGCCCTCGAAGTTGCCCTCGAACCAGAACCAGTTCGCGCCGCCTTCCCAGGCCAGGATGTGCGTGGCCACCCGGTCCAGGAACCAGCGGTCGTGGCTGGTGATGACCGCGCAGCCGGGAAACTCGAGCAGCGCGTTCTCCAGCGAGGCCAGCGTCTCCACGTCCAGGTCGTTGGTCGGCTCGTCGAGCAGCAGCAGGTTGCCGCCCTGCTTGAGGGTAAGCGCCAGGTTCATCCGGTTCCGCTCACCGCCCGACATGACACCGGCTGGCTTTTGCTGGTCTGCGCCCTTGAACCCGAACGCGGCCACGTACGCGCGGCTGGGGATCTCGGTATTGCCGACGCGGATGAACGTCTCGCCGTCGGAGATCACCTGCCACACGGTCTTGTTCGGGTCGATCCGCGCCCGGTCCTGGTCAACGTAGGAGATGCGCACCGTCTCCCCGATCCTGATCGTGCCGGAATCGGGTTTCTCTTCGCCGACGATCATCTTGAACAAGGTGGTCTTGCCGACGCCGTTCGGGCCGAGGACGCCGACGATGCCATTACGGGGCAGATCGAAGGACAGGTCCTCGAACAGCATCCGGTCGCCGAAACCCTTGGACAGGTCATCGACGTCGACCACGAGGCCGCCCAGGCGGGGACCCGGCGGGATCTGGATCTCCTCGAAGTCCAGCTTGCGGTTCTTGTCGGCCTCGGCGGCCATCTCCTCGTAGCGCTGCAGCCTGGCCCCGCTCTTGGCCTGGCGCGCCCGGGGGCTGGACCGGACCCACTCGAGCTCCTCTTCCAGGCGCTTGCGGCGCTTGGCGTCCTTCGCGCCTTCGACCTTCAGCCGGGCCGCCTTGGTCTCCAGGTAAGTGGAGTAGTTGCCCTCGTACGGGTAAGCGTGGCCGCGGTCGAGCTCGAGGATCCACTGGGCCACGTCGTCGAGGAAGTACCGGTCGTGGGTGACGGCGACGACGGTGCCCGGGTACTTCTCCAGGTGCTGCTCCAGCCACTGCACGCTCTCCGCGTCCAGGTGGTTGGTGGGCTCGTCGAGCAGCAGCAGGTCCGGCTGGGACAGCAGCAGCCGGCA
>JASIGD010000188.1 GCA_030045295.1 Streptosporangiaceae bacterium | reverse complement strand
GGCCTACTCGACCCCCATATCTGGAGCACTTATATAGGAACAGCCCTAGATCTTGCGGCGCTGGAGCCTTGGCCGGGGTTTATGCGACAGCCTGAATTGTCCCACTCGCGCGAGAACTTACTCTCATGACCTTGATGGGACGCACTCTTCTGCCGCTGGTCGGGTGCCTGTGCTTTCGTGTGGATGGCCCGGCACCTGCGGCGACGCGGATGTCATGATCAGGTATGGCCCGTGATCGTGATGTCGCAGCGTTCGGCGAGCGCGCGCAAGGCTATGACGAGGGCTGGCGTGGCCGGATGCATCACCAGATCGCTGACCGCACCGCGGACCTGGCTCGTGCCTGCGTACCAGCGCCCAGGCGGATACTCGACGTCGGGTGCGGGACCGGCTACCTGCTTGGCCGGCTTGCCGCCTGCGCCCCGCAGGCCGAGGCCCTGGCCGGGATCGACGCGGCGCCCGCCATGATCGAGGTGGCCAGGGCCACGGCTGCTGATGACCGGCTGCGTTTTGTGGCGGGCACGGCCGAGAGACTGCCCTGGCCCGCGGCGGCCTTCGACCTGGTGGTCAGCACAACCTCGTTCGATCACTGGGCCGACCAGCGGGCAGGGCTGGCTGAATGCGCCCGGGTGCTGGCGCCTGGCGGCTGCCTCGTCCTGGCCGACCTGTTCTCGGTGCTGCTGCTGCCGACCCTGCTGGCCGGACGGCGGGGCAAGGCGCGCACCAGACGGCGGGCAACCCGTCTGCTGACGGCAGCGGGACTGCACTCACCGCAGTGGCACCGCCTGTACGCCGTCATCATCCAGGCAGTGACAGCAACAAAATAGCAGTCGCCATTCGGGAATACCGATTGGCGGTGCGGCATCTTCGTGACCACTTCTGCCGGCACGCTCACCTCCGATCGGTGAATTACGCGCCGCGTGTATTGGCAGTATCGGCGAGCATGCGCGACCTGCCAACCTAACGGCAGGGCCAGCAGAACAGGCATTGGTACGCCCAATCGAACTTACTCACATGCCGCGTATGGTCCATTGACCTGGGGACGTGAGCTTGCCATTTGCTGAGGTCAGGGCACCGTTCCGCGGGGTACGACCCATTGCACCGGCTGGCCCGTGACCTGCGCGATCAGCTCGTAATCACCGTCGTAATGCAGAACGGTGACACGTTTGCGTTCGGCCACCGCCGCGATCAGCAGGTCAGGCAGGCCGACCGCCCTGATGCGCCCGCCCCGCCACAAGGCGCCCTGTACGTCAAGCGCGCGCCGCCAGTCTTCATCATGGGTGGCTAGCCACTCATAGCCGACGTCGCGGTCAGCTCGTACCTGGTCGAACTCCGCGCCACTGCGGGCTGCCCAGCCGAGTTCGAACTCGATGACACCGCAGGTGGCCACCACTCCCGACTCGATCAACGGCGCCAGGACCGCTGCCACTTGCGGATGGCGCAGGCGGGCGAGGGCGCTGGTGTCCGCCAGGTAGCGTGCTACCGCTGCCATGCGGCCAGCATCACGTCCTGGTCTTCAAGGTCGGGCAGTTCGCCGGAGGTGAGTCGTTGCAGGTCACGCCGTCTGGCTGCCAGCGCGGCGACCTCGCGGAGGGCAGCATTGACCGTGTCCTTCTTGGTGGCGGTGCCCAGCGCCTGCTGCGCAGCCGCGAGGTACCCGTCGTCGATCTCCACGAGGGTCTTGGTCATTGCCACCTCCTTCGCGATCAGTATATCTCAGATGGCTCTATTGAGATATATCCACGCCTTAAGGTCCCCGAGATCACCGGCGGCGCCGGGCGTCGCAGTGTCAGGACATGATGATTCCCGCCGAACCTGCCTCAGCCCCCTCCGATCAAGCTGGGCCGCTGCCTGACCAGCTGCGGCTGGCCGTGGCCGCCTAACTGGCCCGCTTCAAGGGGTGTACCTGGATCGCTTCGAATGCTGCCCGCACTAGGCGTGTCTACTGATCTTGTCGTTCCGCCGCAGGAGGCGCCCATCCGCTTCTGCCGCGATGATGTTTGTTCTCGGTGGCTTGACCGTTCCGGATGTGCATGATGGCCGTCAGTAGCGGAGGATGTCACGCAGGTGCTGCACGGGCCATCGCCGGTCGAACAGAGTCGGGTCGTCCCGGTCCTCGGCGCGAAGGTTCTCGATCAAGGTCACGTAATCGTCGAGGTCGAGCGTCCTGATCAGGGTGAGCAGGTCGGCCGCCTCGCCAGTAACGGGGGCAATCGGTGCGACGAGCCGGTCGTATAGTTCCACGACCTGGTGAACCATCGCTAGGTGGCGCGGCCCTGGATCGACGGAAGGGAACTTCGTCGCGGCGAAGTCCTCGGTGAACACGATCGGTTCGACTGCCAGCGCCTGTGGTGAGTAGTGCTGAGCGAGGTGGATGAGCAACTCGACGTCGAAGGTCTCATTGAAGGACGCCATCTGCCCGATGACCGGGCCAAGCGCGGCCGCGTCGAAGGCCTTGAAGCCAGCCTGGGTATCGAGCACATGGGCCAGGGCCGGGATGAGCAAGGCCCGGACAAAATGGCGGAACAAGATGATGATCTTGTCCGGCTTGTCGCCGGTGCTGTGCGGCTCGGTGACCGGCCCGTCGGGCCGGACCAGCACCGCCCCCTCGATCCCGTAACGCTGGCCGAGCGTGCCGGCCAGTTTCTCGGCGAGGAGCAGCGGCGCCGCCAGCGAGCCTAGCTGGGCCAGGTTCGCGGACAGGTCCGCGTCGGTATAGCAGACCACATGCCTGCGGGCGCCGTTCGCCCAGGCCGGATCAGTCCCGACCGCGGCAGCTAGCCCGGCCAGTACCGAGCCGCCCTTGCGGGACTGCTCGGTCGAGGTCAGCTGGTTGAACGCGGGACTGATCCAGATGCCGCTTCCGATGATCTCAGCCAGCCTGAGCACCGTCACGCTGCGATGACCTTCCCCCGGGTAGCCTTCGGCCGCCGCGATGTCCGACATGAGGTCGGCGCTCGGGGGCCGGTCCGGGCATCCGTCGTCGCAGGCGATGATGCTCCACGTGACACCGGGCAGGCCGCCGGTCAGCCAGTCAAGCTGGCGGACCTTGGCCCGCACGAAGTCCTCCCCGTGCGGGTGTGCTGTACGGGGGACCATACGGCCCGTCTCGCCGTACATGGCCCACACCACGGTCAGGTGGACCGGCCCGGCAATCTCGCCAAGCCGCCGCCGCGAGCGAGCCGCAGCAACCGCTTCCGCCGCTACCGCCGGACCGTAACCGGCCGCGACCTCCCCCGTCTCTGCGCTTCCCTCGGCCAGCGCGGTGGCCGCGTCGAGCACCGCCTGGTTCTGAGCAGAGTCCGTGAGGTCGCGCACCGGCACCAGCACCTTGTCCATGGCCCAAGGATGCCAGCACCCCGGCTTCCATG
>JASIGD010000187.1 GCA_030045295.1 Streptosporangiaceae bacterium | reverse complement strand
GCCGAGTCCATGGGTCTGCCGCTCGCCTACGTGACCGGCATGGACATCGCGGCCAACCCCGACCTGCTGGACGGGGCCAGCGCGCTGATCTCGCCGGGGCACGACGAGTACTGGACGCCGAGCGAGCGCGCGCACGTGACCGCGGCGAGGAACGCCGGGGTCAACCTGGCGTTCCTCGGGGCCAACGCGATGTTCCGACGTATCAGGCTGGACGCCACCAAGCTGGGCGCGAGCCGGCTCGTCATCTGCTACAAGACCAGTTACACCGAAGACCCCATGTACGGCGTGGACAACGCCCTGGTGACCAGCGACTGGCGCGAGCCACCCGACCCCGACCCCGAGTCGTCCCTAATCGGCACCATCTACGAGGGCTACCCGGCGGTCGCCCCCTACGTGGTGGTGTCCCCGCACAGCTGGGTGTTCGCCGGCACCGGGGTGAGGGCGGGGGCCAGCTTCACGAACCTGGTGGGCATCGAGTACGACCGGGTCAACCCGGCCTACCCGGTCGAGCGGCCGATCCAGGTGCTCTCCCACTCACCGCTGGTCTGCCAGGGCGCCAGCAGCTACGGCGACTCCGCGTACTACACCCACGCGGGCGGCGCGGGAGTCTTCAACGCGGGCACCATGCGCTGGGTGGAGGCGATCTACGGCGACAGCCCGCACGGCATCGGCGGCCCGACCCCCGGCTTCGTGAAGCAGGTGACCGAGAACGTGCTCCGCGCGTTCGCGGACGGTCCCGCGGCGGACGCCTATCCCGCCCACGACAACCTGGATGCGATGCACGAGTACGTCGGCGACCCGATCGGCAACCCGGCGAACCTGCAGTAACCCGCGCCCGCCGCCCGTTCCGGCCCCACCGCGACCCCGCTGCCCGCTCGTGCTGGCCTCCCCGCAGCCCCGCTGCCCGCTCGTGCTGGCCTTCCCGCAGCCCGGCCGTCCGCTCGTGCTGGCCTCCCCTAGCCCGCCTTCCGCCTCATCCTCATCAACCTGCTCGTCAGTCCCAGGCACACCATCCCGGGCCAGCCACTAACCACATCGATGGCCCCCTGATGTCGTTGTAACCACATCGATGGCCCCCTGATGTCGTTGTGCGTCGGTGTCTCGTGCCTGAAATGCACCAGATGCGCGTTTTGCGCAAGCCAAGCGCTGAATCCGGCCGACGTACGCGGTCGAGTTAGGCGGTCAGGCCGGCGTCGACGGGGATGACGGCGCCGGTCAGCGCGCCGGAGTCGTGGCTGCAGAGCCAGGCCACGGCGGCGGCGACCTCGCCGGGCTCGAGGAGCCGCCGCAGCAGCGCCTGGGCGGCAAAGATCTCCTGGTCGGGCAGGTCGTAGGCGGCGGCGCTGGCCGCCAGCATGGCGCCGCGGGTGGAACCGGGGCAGACGACGTTCGCCGTCACCCCGGTGCCGGCCAGATCGGCGGCCAGTGCGCGGATGTAGCTGACGACCGCGCCCTTGGCCGCGGAGTAGGCGGCGAGCCGCGGCATCGCGCGCAGCGCGGCCGCCGAGGAGACCGCGACGAACCGGCCGGCGCCAGCCTCGATCATCGGCGGCACGCACACCTCGGCCAGGTGCGCGACGCCGAACAGGTTCACGTTCATCATCAGCCTGAACGCGTCGTCAGGCACCGCCCACGCTTCGTCTGGTCTTATCACGCCCGCTGCCGTGACGACGGCCGAAGGGACCCGGGCACCTAGCAGGCTGCGCAGCTTGTCGCGCACCGAGCCGTCTCCGACATCGGCGATCAGCTCATCGACGCTCCCGGCGCCGGCCGCGATGCATTCCTTCCGCACCGCGGCGAGTTCCCCCGGCGCCGGCATCGGGTAATCCGCCAACGGCTGTGGCGTGCAGGCGTCTATCAGGAGCAGCGACCAGCCGCCGCCGGCGAGCTTCCTGGCGACCGCCGCCCCGATGCCGCGCGCCGCCCCGGTCACGACGGCCAGCTCGGACGGTGATGCTGGCATGCGGCCATGGTAGCTGCGTCCGCGGCGACTACGCCCAGACCAGCCAGACCCACAACTACTGGGACCTGAACGACGTAGCCGAGAATCGCGTCAGGTACGGGTTGACCCGGCCGCTAGCTGGATCTGATCCATGGATTCAGTTTCCGGGACTTCGGATCCCTGGTCCCTAGGGAAATCCCCTAAAACACGCCTCAGGCAAGACTCAGTGGCGTCTGATCGCGGGGCCGGAGTCCGTCTGGGACGCGTCGCGTGAACGCCGGGAGGCTGGCCAGGGCTCCGCAGCAGCCGGGTACGGGCGGGACCCCGCCGCCGGGCCGGCGGGCATCATCGCCTGAGCCGGCAGGCCACATACTAGAACACGTGATCGATAAGCGACCTACGGCTGACCGGCTGCTCGTCGCCGAGCTCACGGGAGAGGCGCAGCATCACGGTTGACGACTACCTGCGTAACGGACACAAGAGCGATTCCTGAACGGACGCTCAGTGAGACGGGCACCCCGGTCACCTCGGCCGGGGTCCGGCTATAGCAGAAACGGACAGGAAGGACGTAACGTACCCTTACATGGCGAGATCCCTGGTTGCACGCTCACCAGGGGTCTCGCCGTGCCTGTAGTACACGCCTGTAGTACAGCCGGGTGGTCCAGGCTTTTGCCGGATTAGCGCGCGAGTCCGGGACCTTGGTCCCTGGCTGGCTGGCGTTGCCGGCCGGTATTCATGAGCTCTTGTCGCTGCAGGCCGCCGTGGCATGCGCGAGGAACATGGTGTTGCGAGGGCTTGTGGCTGGGGATGAGCAGGTACGGGCGCGGGTCATGTCGGTCAGGCAGTCTCGCCAGGCTCTGGAGCTGACCGAGGATGAATGCTGGGCGCTGCTGGGGAGCGTGCCGGTGGGCCGCGTCGTGTTCACGATGCGGGCGATGCCGGCGATCCGTCTGGTCAATCACGTCACCGACCGACGGACGGTGGTGATCCGGTCTCATCTGGGTGCGGCGATCGTGGGGCACGCGGGCCAGGAGGGTGCGGTCGTCTGCTATGAGGCCGACGAGCTGGACGAGGCCCGGCGGACGGGCTGGAGCGTGATCGTGACCGGTCTGGCCGAGGTTGTCCGCGAGCCTGCTGCTGTCGCTCGTTATCAGCGGCTTCTCGAGCCATGGGCAGAGGGCCAGATGGACCATGTCATTGTCATCAGGCCGCAGATCGTCACGGGGATCCGCCTGGTCGGCTGGTGTCGCTGACATCGTGAACCCGGCATGGGTGACCAGCCGCGCCGCGGCGGATGGCGCGGGTAGTGACGCGCTGCCAGGGTACCCGTCGGCGCCGGCCGCCGCGTCCTTCGTGTGACGTGGCGCGCCGGTTGTATCGTCTGGGGCACAGATGCGGGTCGCCGGATCCGGCACGATCGGTCTTAGCCGTTGATCCAGTGCAGATGAAAAGGTGATTTCAATGACGACCGCGCAGCCCCGCCGCTCGTATACCCGCTGGCTGACCGCCCCGATCCGCGCCTTCCAGTACCTCAACGTGGAGCTGACGGGCGCTGGAGAAGCCATCGCCTGCTCTAACCGCTACCCGCAGCCCGGCTGGCAGGCGGACATGGAGGAGACTAAGCGCTACCAGGCGGCAGAAGCCGCCAAGGTGCTGGTGGGGGTTTGACCCGCCAGCAGGGCTCATGCGTCCAGGACCGTCCCGCCAGGCCGATCAGGCGGGGCGGTCTTTGATGCGGTCAGGGCACGCCGCGGCGGATGGCAGGCCCTGGCCTGAGTAGGCTCCGGCGTGGCCCTTGGTTGCTGGCTGGACTTCCCGGTGAGGATCTTGCGGCTTCCGTGCTGAGCGGTAACGATCCCGGAACGGTCCGGGCGTAGCGTGCGGTTCATGGGTGGGGACAGCCAGCGCCCGGGCCGATGGCCCTGATCGGCGGGCGGGGAATGCGGATGAGAGCCCGGACGGCCCGGAGGGTGGCCGGGTGCACCGCGGCGGCATCGGTCGCGCTGATCGGCGCCGGGCTGGTGCTGGCCTACGCGGACCGGCATCTGGTGTCGGCCAGCCTGACCGAGTGGACCGTCTCCGGCGTCTCCGGGCAGGTGGTGAACGCGGCCGTTCCGATAGCGGGCTTTGTCCTTGCCTCCCGGCGGCCGGAGAACCGGATTGGCTGGCTGTTCCTGGTGGCGGGCCTGGGCCTGGGCATTAGTGGCTTCTCGGGTGCTTACGCGCCGCACGCACTGGTCGCGCATCCGGGCGCCTGGCCGGCGGGCCGGGCGTTTGGCTGGCTGTCCAATTGGATCTGGATCATCTCGGTCGCGATGCTCGCGTTTTTGTTCCTGCTTTTCCCGACGGGGTACGTGCGCTCCCGGCGCTGGCGCCTGGCCGCGTGGTTTACCGGCGGCGCATTCGCGCTTGCGGCAGTATGCATGCTGATCGCCGCCACCCGCTCGTGGGCGCACCCGTTCACCTTGTCCGGCCCGGCCAGTCCGGGCGGCCTGACCGCCGTGTTCTTCGGGATTGCTGTCGTCCTGATCAGTGTGACGCTTCTGGTCAGCGTCGTGGCGCTGGTGGTCAGGTTCGTGAAGTCAACGGGTGAGGAGCGGTTGCAGCTGAAGTGGTGCGCGGCGGCCGCGCTGGTGCTGGCCGTCGTATTCGTCGCGTCGAACTGGGTGAACTCAGCAGCCGTGAACATCCTGGAGAGCCTGGCGTTCGTGGGCCTGTGGACTGCCATCGCCGTCGCGGTCCTGAAGTACCGGCTGTATGACATCGACCGGATCATCTCCCGCACCCTGGCCTACGCGATCGTCACCGGGCTGCTGGTCGGGGTGTACGCGGGGCTCGTGCTGCTGGCCACCCAGGTGCTCGGGTTGCACACCCCGGTCGCGGTCGCGGTCGCCACGCTGGCCGCTGCGGCCCTGTTCAACCCGGTCCGCCGGCGGGTGCAGCACGCGGTGGACCGGAGGTTCAACCGGGCCCGGTACGACGCGGACCGGACCGTGGCGGCGTTCGCGGCCCGGCTGAAGGACGAGGTGGACCTGGACTCGGTCCAGGCTGACCTGGCCGGGGTGGTGTCCGGCGCCCTGGAACCGGCCCACGTGTCAATGTGGGTCAGTCGGCGCGACTGACAGCCGGGATGACCTCGGCGGTGAGGCTGCGCCGCGGCGGATGGCGCGTGCGGTGACCGTGTCGCTGCCCGGCGCCGGTCACCGCATTCCGGGTGTGACGTGGCGCACACCGGCTGTGTAAGCCAGGGCACAGATGCAGGTCACGGGGCCGGGCACGATCGGTCGTAGTCATAGACCCCGGTGCAGATGAAAAGGTGATTCCAATGACGACCACGACGACCACGCAGCCCGGCTCCTCGATTACTCGCTGGCTGGCCGCCCCGATCCGCGCCTTCCGGCACCTCAACCAGGAGCTGACGGGCGCGGGAGAGGCCATCGCCCTGTCTGACCGCCGCCGGTAGCCCGGCTGGTCGGCAGGCCCGGGGAAGGCGCGGGGTTCTCCACGCCTTTTCCACGGCTTCTCCGCGCGGTCTCCGTGCGCGGCTGGTGGCCTGGGCAGGGCAAGGGCCGGGTGGCCTTCTGGCGGCGCAGCGGACGTGGCGCGCCGCGGTCGCGCTTCCGGGATGAGCATGGTTCCGCTCCGCAGCCGCTTGCCCCCGCGGGCCGGCGCTGGTCAGCGCCGCGTGCGGGGACGCCCCGTCAGAGGCGGGTGCGGGAGCATCGCAGCGCCCGGCTGCGCTGCTGGCCACGCGCGGGAGACGGTGACAGGCCCCCCGGCCCTGCGCGGATTCGCCGCTCAACGGGGCACGCGCGGCGTACGCCGGGCCGGAACGCTGAGGTGGTCATCCTGCTGTTCCCGGGCGGCACAGTGCCGGGGCGCCCGTGGCGGTGGGCGCTGCGGGCCTATGCCGGGCTGGTGATCCTGGTGCTGGCCCTGATCGTGGCCGCGTCGGCTGCCGCGCTGGCCGCTCACGACGTGCGCCTGA
>JASIGD010000186.1 GCA_030045295.1 Streptosporangiaceae bacterium | reverse complement strand
GGGACGGGCGGGTACGGGGCAACGGCGGTGGTGCGCCGGTCGCGGTGAGCGGCTGGACCTGCCAGGGATATCCCACCCCGGAAGTGCTGAGCACGGGCAACGCCTCGCAATGCCACACGAGCAGCGCCGCGATCACCGCCGTGCTCCCCGTTCCCACCCCGCCGGCATCGGCGGGCTGAGCGGTCAGCCCGGCCGGGCAGGCGCGCCGCGGTCAGGACGTAATGGCCGGGCTCAGGACGCTCGGCTCGTCCGCGGCTTGGCCGTTTCCCGCGGTACCGGCGCCGTTCCTGGCCGCCGCGCCGTTGATGCCCCGTGCGCTGCTGTTCACCGCGCTCAGGCCTCTGGTACTGCTGATCATCTGCACCTGGTCCCGGCCGCAGGCCTTGGCCCGGTACAGTGCGGCATCCGCCGTCGCCATGAGCTCATCGAGCCTGCGCTCGGTGCCGCCGTCCAGCGCCGCCACCCCGATCGACACCGTGGCCTGCAGCCGCTCCCCGCCCGCCGAGCCGGGCGCGATGACGGACAGCCCGGCGATGTTCGACCGGATCCGCTCGGCGATCCGCATGGCGTCGACGGCGCGGGTCTGCGGCAGCAGCAGCGCGAACTCCTCCCCGCCGAACCTTCCGGCGAGGTCGTAGTCGCGCAGCAGACTGCTCAGCGTGCGGGCGATCTCCTTGAGCACCTGGTCACCGACCAGGTGACCGTACGTGTCGTTGATCGCCTTGAACTTGTCCATGTCCAGCAAGGCGATGGCCAGAGCCGTCCCGGTGCGCACCGCCCGGGCGACCTCCGTCGCCGCCTGGCGCTCCCAGGTCGCCGCGTTCAGCAGCCCGGTCTTGGCGTCGACCCGCGAGTCTTGCAGCAGCCGGGCGTGTCGCAAGGACCGCTGGAGCAAGGTGATGAAAGGAAACGCGAAGACGAGAGCGATCATGCTGCAGGCCACGCAGAATGTGACCAGCACCGCCACGCAGAGCTCGGTCACGTCGTTGTACATCGGTTCCCTGGCGAACTGCGCGTCACGGAACCTCACGGCCGGATTGGAGCCCTTGATGGCCGTCCACACCAGGACCTGGTTGATGGCCCACTGCACCGCCGCACAGGCCGCCACGACCAGCATCCAGGCCAGGGCGTGCCCGGCGGGGTCCAAGGCCGCACCGGGGACCTGCCGGATGAGGACGTGGAAGACGAGCGCGGCGGCGACGTAGCTCAGCCCGATAGCGGCCGCGGTGAACGCCCGCCTGTGCCGCGGGGCCCGGGCAACCCGCCACTGGGTGAGAGCCAACCGGGCGATGGGAAGCACCGGGACGTAAGCCAGCGGCAGCAAGATCGCGGCGGGCAGTTCCCAGGTCGCGTACACGTCCTTGACCATCCCGGTGTTCTCGCCCGCGCGCCTGGTCAGCTCGACGGTGGCGGCGCTGCAGGCCAGCAGCGCGGCGAACAGCTCAAGGTCACGGGCGTGGATGGTGACCGTTCTGGCCCCGAGCGCCAGCAGCGCTGCATCGGCCAGCACGACGATGACGATGTAGGCCACCAGCCAGCCCGGAAGCTCCCACATCGGCCAGGCCCTGACTTCGATGCGCCGCCGGCGGATCCAGCGAACGGCGTCTACCGGTGTCTGGTTGGCAGCCACATGCACCTTGAACCTGAGTCGGGGCGGCACGCTCCACCTAGTGTCCCGGATTGCTACAGCGAAGACCGCCGAACGTCAAAAATCAGCTACTCACCGAGGTTGATTCCGTACGTGGTGCGTAACACAATGTATGTATGACCTAACTCTTTGCACATAAGGCGGGCGGGCCGCCGGACATGCCGGATATTTCGGAGTGACACGACGATGCCCGCTGTCATCCGCTATGCTCCCCGACTTGACCTGCAGTAGCCACTTAGCGAGAGGAGCTGCCATGCGCACCACCGGCTGGGCCTGACCATGTTCATGGCACCTCGCGTCTAACCCCTGCGCGACCGCGCTGCGTCTCCGGCCGACGCGGTGACCTCAGGAACTCTGAGCGCGGCGGCTCACGCCCGTCGCGTCCTGAGGGCCGTCTTGGGCGCCGCGGACCGCAGCCGCCGTACCGGGGCCGCTGGCTGCGCCACCGGGATCGCCCACCGCGCTGGGGTCCCCGGCCGCGCTAGCGGGATCGCCGGCCGCGCTAGCGGGATCGCTGACCGCGCTGGGGTCCCCGGTCATGCTGGCCATCCGGACTTGATCCCGGCCGCCGGCCTTGGCCCGGTACAGTGCGGCATCTGCGGCCGCCATCAGCTCAGCGAGCTCGCGCTGGCTGCCGCTATCCAGTGCCGTCACCCCGATCGACACGGTGACGTGCACCCGCTCGGCGCCGGTCGCCCCCGGTGCGATGATGCTCAGTCCGGCGATGTTGGCGCGCACCCGCTCGGCGATGCGGAGGGCGTCCGCCGCTCGCGTCTGCGGCAGCAGTACTGAGAACTCCTCGCCGCCGAACCGGCCGGCCAGGTCGTAGTCACGCAGCAGGCTGTTCAGCGCGTTGGCGACCTCCTTGAGCACCTCATCGCCGACCAGGTGACCGTATGTGTCGTTGATGACCTTGAACTTGTCGATGTCCAGCAGGGCGATCGCGAGCGGCGACCTCGTGCGCACCGCGCGAGCGACCTCCGCCGTCGCCTCGCGATCCCAGGTCGCCGCGTTCAGCAGCCCGGTCTTGGAATCGGTCCGTGATTCGCTGACCAGCTGGACGTGGCTCAGCGACCGCTGCAGCAGCGTAACCACTGGCAGCGCGACCAGGGCGAGCAGCGGATCCCCGGCCACTCCGAAGGTGACCAGGACGCCTATGCATATCTCGGCGGCATCGTTGTACAGGGGCTCGCCGCCGAAGAACGCGGTGCGGATGTTCGCGGTTCGGTTGGCCCCCTTGACGGCCGGGATGACCAGGGCCTTGTTCAGCGTCCACTTGACACAGGCGCTGAGCAGCACCAGAAGGGTCCAGACCGTGCCCTGGCTGAGGGGCCTCCCGGCATTCGGTGCGGCGAGGCCGGACAGGCTGTGGAAGGTGACCGACGCGGCACCGTACGACAAGCCGACCGCCGCGGCGGTGAACACTCGCCGGTGCAGGGGGCCGTGCCGCACCCGCCACTGGATCAGCGCCATCTGGGCGATCGGGATGACCAGCGCGTAGAACGGGGACAGCAGGATGGCGACCGGCAGCTCCCAGACGCCCTGGACGTCCTTCATCACGCCGCCGTGTTCTCCTGCCTTCCTGGTCATCTCGACCGCGGCCACGGTGCAGCCCAGCAGCAAGCCGAACAAGGCCAGATCGTGCCTGGAGTAGACGGCGGCCGGCGCCGCGACGCCGATAGCGGCCAGATACGCGGCCACGACCGTAATCACGAAGACGCTGAGCCACCGCGGCAGGGACCAGATCGGCCAGTCGCCGATGGCTTTGGCCCGCCACGGCACGCGGTGAGCCACGCGCGTCAGTACGTCACTCATAGGGCCTGCTGCCTCGCCACCTTCATAGAAGCTCGTGGACCATTCTCTCGCACGCGCAGTGCCGGAGAGCGCAAACCGTGAAAACGCGGCTACTCACTGGCAGAACAATACCCTCCCTGCTTCTGTTGTTCCTCGCGGGAACTCACGGCACCACCGAAGCTGCGGCCAGTCACATCAGATCCCGATTTATTTCCGACATTAGGCACAAACTGCCTGTGGTTCCGCAATTGCGGGCACAATGGGTAGCCGCGACGCCCGACCGAGGAGGTAGCAGGCTGGAACGGACGCGCTGCCGGATGCAGCGACGACTGAACCGTCACCCAAGATCAAACGTTTACATTTTCACTCAGAGGATTCACATAAGCACTTAGAGAGAAGGTCCCGACGGCACGGCCGAGGCCGAACCCGATCTGGGTCCCGCCCATTGACCTTCCTCCACCCCACACGAACAGGAGGCTGCATGCGCGACGACAGGTGGACCTGACCTGACTCCAGCCATCCCCTACGGCGCAAGAAAACGCAGAGAACGCGACGCAAGGAAAGGAGCCCGCGTGCGCGACGACAGGTGGACCTGACCTCAAGAATGCTGATGGCGCTCGTTCGTCAGCCAACCGCGGTCGCGGGTCCCGCTGACCGCAACCGCCAGTGCTGCCACGGCGCCGACAGCTCCGCACACCGCGATAGCCCGGGCCGGGGAGTGGTGTTCCGCTGCGGCCCCGGCCAGGATCATGACTACTCCCTGGCCCAGGCTCATCGCGCCCTGGGCCACGCCAAAGGCCTGACTGCGCTGTTCTTGCGGAGCCGCGCTAACGAAAGCAGCGTTGGCGGCGAGCTGATAGCAGGCACACGTGCCCGACACGAACAAGATCAGCAGCGAGACGGAAAGGCCTGGCTCCCAGAGGAACAGGACCAGGACCGCGCAGGCGGAGACCGCGAGCGGGCCCATGGAGCGCAGCCGCGTCGATGGAGCGACGAAGCGGCTGAACGTGATGGCCCCGGCCGTTTGACCCAGGCAACTGGCGGCCAAGATCAAGCCGACGGCGGCAGCGCCGCCACCGACGGCACCGGCGAGCGGGGCCGCGACGCCCTCGGGCGCGTTATAGAACGCGGCCAGCAGGCCGAACAGCACCGGCGTGCGAAGCACCGGACGGGCCAGGACGAGCCGGGCGCCGGTGAAGATGCCGGCCAGCCCCGAAGACGCGCGGTGAACGCTGGCCGCCGGTGCGGGCCGCGCTCGGACTCGGCTGCGGACGATGAGCGCCGAAACGGCGAAGGTCGCGGCGTCGATGATCAGCGATGTCCGGGTGCCGAAGAAGGCGACTACCGTACCTCCCAGCACGAACCCGAGGACCTGCGCGAACTGATAGGTGGTCAGCATCACCGCCGTACCCAGCACGTACCTGTCGCCGGTGAGGACGTCGGGGGAGATCGCCGCGCGGGCCGAGTTGAACGGCGCCTCCGTGAGCGTCACCGCTACCAGCAGCGTCACCATCGTGGCCAGGGGCACGCCGGGGATCGCCATGAGCAGGACAAGCGCGAACCTGATCAGGTCACATGCGATCATCACGGCCCGGCGCGGATACCGGTCCGCCAGCCAGCCCAGGGTCACGCCGCCGATGAAGACCGGCACCACGCTGGCCACGAACGCGATCGCGGCGAGCAGCGCCGAGCGAGTCCGGTCATAGACGAGTACCGTCAGCGCGACCCGAGCCAGCTGGTCGCCGACCACGGACAGGAAGTACGCCAGCCACAGGGCACGGAACTCCGGCACCGCGAACACGTCGCGAAACGAGGTCTTCGCGGCCTGCTCGGTTGCGCCCCCCCGGACCGCCGCGTATCTCGTTATGATGCCCTCCGGCTCAGCGTGGCGCTGGAGTTTCGGTAATCAGATGATGACCGAAAGTTGCGATTCTTGGCCAAGGTACCAGACGCGCCGGCTCACGTCCCGGTGTTGGCTTCGCGCGTCGCTATCCGCTGCGCAGAACCGCCCCGACGCGGCGTTCGGCTTCGGCGACGGCGGCGTCGCGAGCCGCGGTGATCTCCGCCGCGGTCAGGGTGCGATCCGGGGCGCGGAACCTGAGTGTGTAAGCGAGCGACTTGCGTTCCTCGCCGAGCTGGGATCCGGTGTAGACGTCGAACAGCCGGATGCCCTCGAGCAGGTCCCTCGGCGCGCCCGCCACCAGCGCCGCCTCCACCTCGGCCGCGGGCACCGCCGCGTCGACGACCAGCGCGACGTCCTGGATGGCCAGCGGGTACGTTGACAGCTGCGGGGCCTGTACGGGGCCGACGCTCTGCGCCGCCGCGAACATGACCGACAGGTCAAGCTCCATGGCGCAGGTCCGGTCGGGCAGCCCGAACGCCTCGATCACCCGCGGGTGGAGTTCGCCCGCGTGCCCGGCCAGCCACTCGCGCAGCTGGCCGTCCCGCGGCTGGCCGTCCCGCGGCTGGCCGCCGGCGTCGTCCGATCCCACCTGCGCGTAGATCGCCGCGCAGCGGCCCGGGTGCCAGGGGGCGTGCTTATCGGCGCGGACATCCAGCGTCACCCGGCAGATGCTGCCTACCGCGCGGGCCGCCTCGATCGCGTCCGTCCAGGACGCCGGCCGGCCAGGTCCCCACCACCCGTCCAGCTCGCGGGCGCCCGCGAGAACCGCTCCCACTCGCAGCGGCTGGTCCGGCAGCGCGGCGTCCAGCGCGGCCAGCTCCGCCACCGAGGGTCCCCGGTTCACCGCCAGGATGGGGGCCGAGGGGGCGGCGCCGGGCCGCGGCCGGAAGACCAGGCCGATCTCGAACAGCGCCGTGTCCGCGAAACCCCGGCCGATGTTCCGCGCGAGCACCCGGAGCAACCCCGGCAGCAGCGTGGTCCGCATGAGCGGCTCATCCTCGCTGAGCGGGTTCGCCATCACCACCGCGGGCCGGCGCAGGTCCTCGGCCGGCAGGCCGAGCAGGTCCGCGTCCGACCGCGAGGCGAACGGCGATGACAGTACCTCCACATACCCGGACTCGGCCAGCGTCCACCCGACCGAACGGCGCAGCCGCTGCCGCGCGGTCAGCCCGCGCCCGGCCGGCGCCCGGGGGGTCCTGGCCGGGACGTTCTCGTACCCCTCGAGCCGGATCACCTCCTCGGCCAGGTCGGCCGGGTCGGTGAGGTCCGGCCGCCACGACGGCGGCGTGACGTCCAGCACGGACACCAGGGCCGGGGAAGCGGCCTGCCGGGGCCCGGACTCCTCGGCTCCGCGCTCGGCCCGCCACGGCGCGACCGAAGGCGGGGCCGCGCGGGTCTGCAGCACCGAGCAGCCCACCTCGCGCAGCCGCCCGGCCACGGTGTCGCGGCCGTACACCACCCCGGCCACCCGGTCCGGGTAATCAACCGCCATCGAGATCACCACCGGCGCCACGCCGGCCTGCGCGTGCGTGCACCCAGGGACCACCCGCCCGGCGCCGAGCGATGACAGCAGAGCTACCGCCTTCGCCGTCGCTCGGAGCGGAAGCTCACGGTCCACGCCGCGCTCGAACCGGTACGACGCCTCGCTGTGCAGCTTGTGCCGCCGGCTCATCTTGGCGGTGCCCTCGGCGGAGAAGTGAGCTCCCTCGATGACCAGGTCGGTGGAGGACTCATCGATCTCAGTCGACAGGCCGCCCATCGTGCCAGCCATGGAGATGGGACCGGACGAATCGGTGATCAGGATGTCATCCCGATCAAGCGTCCGCGTCACGTGGTCGAGGGTCTCCAGCCGCTCCCCGGGCCGGGCCCGCCGGACCACGATCGGACCCGACAGCTTGGACCGGTCGAAGGCGTGCAGCGGCTGGCCCAGTTCCAGCATCAGGTAGTTGGTCACGTCCACCGCGAGCGACACGCCGCGCACTCCGCACCTGGCTAGCCGCACTCGCATCCACAGCGGCGTCGTCGCGGACGGGGAGAAACCGCGCACTTCCCGCAGCACGAACCTGTCGCAGGCGGTGGGGTCATCGATGCTGGCGGGATAGACCTCGCCGGATTCCCAGTCCAGCGGCCCGCCGAGCACCTCGGGGCCGGGCAGGTCGGTCTCGGCCGGATCGGTGAACGGCACGCCGAACGCGCTCGCCAGCTCCCTGGCCAGCCCGCGCACCGACACGGCGTAGCCGCGGTCGGGTGTCACCGCGATCTCGAGCACCTCGTCGCGCAGCCCCGCGTAGGCCACGAAATCCTCGCCGAGCGGGGCGTCGGCGGGCAGCACGAGGATGCCGGTGTGATCCTCCCCGATGGCCAGCTCGCTCGCCGAGCAGATCATGCCCTCGGAGACGTGACCGTAGGTCTTACGCGCGCCGATCTCGACCCCGCCGGGCAGCATCGCCCCCGGCAACGCCAGCGCGACCCGGTCGCCGACGGCGAAGTTGACCGCGCCGCAGATCACCCCGGACGCCTCGTCGGCCGGGCCCGCGAGCTGTCCCTCCGAGACCGCCACCCGGCAGTACCTGATCGGCTTCTTCAGCTTCAAGGGTCCGGCCAGCTCCTCGATCGAAAGCACCTGGGCGACCACCACTCCGCGGATGTCGTGCCCGACCGATTCCAGCGACTCGACCTCGAACCCGGCCGCGGTCATCCGCCGCGCCACCTCGGTAGCGTCGACGGGCTCGGGCAGCGGCGCGTACTGGCGCAGCCAGGAAAGCGGCACCCGCATCTTTAGATCTCCATCCCGAACGCCCGGCTGAACCGGACGTCGCCTTCGACGGTGTCCCTGATCTCGGTCACCCCGTGCCTGATCATCAGGCTGCGCTCGATGCCGAGCCCGAACGCGAACCCGCTGTACCGGTCCGGGTCGATGCCGCAGGCCACCAGCACCCGGGGATTCACCATCCCGCATCCGGCGATCTCGATCCAGCCCTGCGACCTGCACACCCGGCACGGATCCCCGCCGGGCTTGGCCGACGCACCGCGGCAGATGTGGCATTCCATGGATACGTCGCCGGAAGGCTCGGTGAAGGGGAAGTAGTCGGGCCGGAGCCGCGTGCGCAGGCCCACGCCGAACATCGCGTCCACGAACGACTGGATCGCGCCGCGCAGGTCGGCCATGGTCAGCCCCTCGTCCACCGCGAGCCCTTCGATCTGGTGGAACACCGGGCTGTGCGTGGCGTCGAGCGGGTCGTGCCGGTAGCAGCGGCCGGGGCTGACCACGTACAGCGGCACCGGGCGGGTGAGCATGGACCTGATCTGCACCGGCGAGGTGTGGGTACGCAGCACCATGCCGGAATCGCGGTCCGGTCCGGCGGGGGACTGGATGAAGATCGTGTCCTGCATTTCCCGCGCCGGGTGGTCGGGCGGGATGTTGAGCGCGTCGAAGTTGTACCACTCCGCCTCGACCTCGGGTCCCTCGGCGACCTCGTAGCCCATCGCGACGAAGACGTCGGACAGCCGGTCGGCCAGCATGGTGACCGGATGCCGAGCACCGGGCGGGACCCGGCCGCCGGGCAGGGTAACGTCGACCGCCTCGGTGATCAGCACCTGCCGGTCCCGCTCGGCCTCCAGCTCGGCCTGGCGCTGCCGCAGTGCGTCACGGAGCCGGCCGCGAGCCGCTCCCACCCGCCGCCCGGCCTCGGCGCGGGCCTCGCGCGGCAGCGTGCCGATCTCGGCGCTGGCCAGTGCGAGCGGCG
>JASIGD010000185.1 GCA_030045295.1 Streptosporangiaceae bacterium | reverse complement strand
ACCCGGGCCAGGTGCCGCCGGTAGTCGGCGGCCGCGCGCAGGTCGTCCGGCGGTTCGGTGCCCTCGTCCGCGTGCTCGGCGGCAGCCGCCAGCCCTTCGCGCGACACCTCCGCCCCCGCGGCCGCGGCCTCGGCGGCGCGCGCCCGTATCGGGACCGTGCCCATGTTGGTGAGCCCGACCCGGGCCTCGGCGATGTGACCGTCCTCGCGCCGGGCCAGCGCGGCCACGCCGACGATGGCCCAGGCCTGCACGGTCGGCTGGAACTTCTCGTACCGGAACCCCCAGCCCGCGCCGAGCTTGGGCACCCGCACCGCGGTCAGGATCTCGCCCGGCGCCAGCGCGGTGGTGAGGTAGTCGACGAAGAAGTCGCCCGGGGCGATTTCCCGCTCCCCGCCAGGCCCGGTCGCCATCAGCGTGCCGTCCAGCGCGAAGATCACGGCTGGCAGGTCGCCGGCCGGGTCGGCGTGCGCGAGCGAGCCGCCGATGGTGGCGCGGTGCCGGACGGCCGGATCGGCCACCGTGCCGGCCGCCTCGGCGATCAGCCCGCAGTGCTCGCGGATGAGCGGGTCGCGCGTCAGCGAGTACATCGTGGTCATCGCGCCGATCACCAGCGCGTCGCCGACGTCCCGGACGCCGGTGAGCTCGCCGAGCCCGCCGATGTCCACCAGCAGGCTGGGATAGGCGAGCCTCAGCCGCAGCAGCGGCAGCAGGCTCTGCCCGCCCGCGATCACCTTGGCGTCGTCGCCGCCGTCGGCCAGCGCCCGGACCGCCTCGGACAGCGACCCGGATCGCTGGTACTCGAACTGCGCGGGAATCATTGCGCGCCTCCCCTCGCCTCGTTGATGGCTCGCCAGACCCGTTGCGCGGTGCACGGCATCTCGATGTCCGTGACGCCGAGCGGCCGCACCGCGTCGATGATCGCGTCGACCACCGCCGGCGTGGAGGCGATCGTCCCGGCCTCGCCGACGCCCTTGACGCCGAGCGGGTTGCTGGTGGCCGGGGTCTGCGTCCGGTCGAGCACGAACGTGGGCAGGTCGGCGGCCGAAGGAATCAGGTAATCCGCCAGCGTCGTGGTCAGCAGGTTGCCGTCTGCGTCGTAGGCGGCCTCCTCGTACAGCGCCTGCGCGATGCCCTGCGCGACGCCGCCGTGGACCTGGCCCTCCACGATGACCGGGTTCACCACCACGCCCACGTCGTCCACCGCCACGTAGGAGCGGATCTTCACCTGCCCGGTCTCGGTGTCCACGTCCACCGCGCACAGGTGCGTGCCGTGCGGGAACGAGAAGTTGTCCGGGTCGTAGGTGGACTCCGAGTCCAGCGACGGTTCGACGCCTTCCGGCAGGTTGTGCGCCGCGAACGTGGCCAGCGAGATCTCGCCGATCGTGCGCCCCTGGTCCGGGTCGCCGCGCACCGACCACCGTCCCGGCGTCCACTCCAGGTCCTCGGGCGAGACCTCCAGCAGGCCCGCCGCGATCACCTTGGCCTTGCCGATCACCTTCTCGCAGGCGCCGACCAGGGCGATGCCGCCGACCGCCAGCGAACGCGACCCGTAGGTGTCCATGCCCTTGGGCGCCACCTGGGTGTCGCCGTGCAGCACCCGGATGTCGTCGAACGGCACGCCGAGCTGGTCCGCGACGATCTGGCTCCAGGCCGTCTCGTGTCCCTGGCCGTGCGCGCTCGACCCGGTGACCACCTCGACCTTCCCGGTGGGCAGCATCCGGATCGCGGCGTGCTCCCAGCCGCCCGCGCCGTACGCGAGCTGGCCGAGGACCCGCGACGGGGC
This sequence comes from Streptosporangiaceae bacterium, assembly GCA_030045295.1. Next base: position 2,297 of record JASIGD010000185.1, on the reverse strand, counting down.
CAGCCCGCACATCTCGGTGAAGGTCGAGATGCCGATCCCGAGCTGGACCGGGTCGCCGGACTCGCGCCGGGCGGCCTGCTCCTTGCGCAGGTCGTCGTAGCCGAACAGCTCGACCGCCTTCGCCGTGGCCGCCTCGTAGTTGCCGCTGTCGTAGGTCAGCCCGGCGATCGTGGTGTACGGGAACTCCTCGTGCGTGATCCAGTTCCGCTGCCGGAGCGCCAGCGGGTCCATGCCGAGTTCGGCCGCCAGGTCGTCCATCGCGTGCTCGATCGCGAACGTCGCCTCCGGCCGTCCCGCGCCCCGGTAGGCGTCGGTGGGGGTCTTCGTGGTGAACACGCCCGTGCACTTGAACGAGTAGGCGTCCATCTTGTAGATCGCGTTGAACATGAACGCGCCGAGCAGCGGGATGCCGGGCGTGACCAGCATCAGGTACGCGCCCATGTCGGCCAGCAGGTCCACGGACAGGCCGCGCAGCCGGCCGTCGCGATCGGCCGCCACCCGGATCCGCTGGATCTGGTCGCGGCCGTGGTGCACGGCCAGGTTGCCCTCGCTGCGCGATTCGGTCCACTTCACCGGCCTGCCGAGCTTCCGGGCGAGCAGCACGGCCAGGAAGTCCTCGGCGGTGGCCTGGAGCTTGGACCCGAACCCGCCGCCGACATCCGGCGCGACCACCCGGATGTTCTGCTCCGGGATGCCGAGGACCGCGGCCAGCAGGAACCGCAGCACGTGCGGGATCTGGGTGGCGGACCACAGCGTGAACTCGTCGCCCACCTGCTCGCACACGGTGGCGCGCGGTTCCATCGCGCAGGGGATCAGCCGCTGCTGCCGGTAGGTCCGCTCGAGCACCACCGGCGCGTCGCGGAACGCCGCGTCCAGGTCGCCGTTGGCGAAGACCCACTCGAAGGACTTGTTGCCCTCCTCGTGCACCTTCGGCGACCCGTCGGCCAGCGCCGCCTCCATGTCCAGCACGGCGGGCAGCGGCTCGTAGTCGACGTCGACCCGCTCCAGGGCGTCCGCGGCGGCGTACCGGTCGCGGGCGACCACGCAGGCCACGATCTCGCCGACGTAGCGCACCTCGTCCACCGCCATCGGCGGGTGCGCCGGGATGACGATGTCGGGGGTCACCGGCCAGGCGCAGGGCAGGCTGCCCTGCTCGGCGGCGAAGTCCGCGCCGGAGAACGCGGCGATGACGCCGGGCGCGCCGAGGGCGCCGGAAACGTCCACCGACCTGATCCGCGCGTGCGCCATCGGGCTGCGCAAGTACGCGACGTGCACCATCCCCGGCAGCTGGATGTTGTCGGTCCACATGGTCTGCCCGGTAACCAGCCGGGCGTCTTCCTTGCGGGCTCGCGGCTTGCCGATCTCGGCGGTGACCGTCATGACGCCACCTCCTCGCTGGCCGACGCCGCGCGCAGCACCGCGCGCACGATGTTCTGGTAGCCGGTGCACCGGCACAGGTTGCCCTCGAGACCCTCGCGGACCTCCTGGTCGGTCGGGTTGGGATTGTCCCGCAGCAGGTCAACCGCGGCCATGATCATGCCGGGCGTGCAGTACCCGCACTGCAGCGCGTGCTCTTCGTGGAAGGCGCGCTGAAGCGGATGCCATGCGCCGTTGGCCAGCCCCTGGATGGTGGTGATCTCGGCTCCGTCGGCCTGGACCGCGAGTACCGCGCAGCTCTTGGCCGACAGCCCGTTCAGCAGCACCGTGCAGGCGCCGCAGTTCGAGGTGTCGCAGCCCACGGGCGTGCCCGTCCGCCCCGCCACCTCGCGAAGATAGTGAACCAGCAGCATGCGCGGCTCGACGTCATCGTCGTAGCGCACGCCGTCGATGGTCATGCTGACCTTGGTCATCCGGCCTCCTCGCCGATCTACCTGGGCAGATACTCCCTCAGGCCCACCCTACGAGCCAAACCTAGGACGCCCGGGCAGCGAGCACCAGACCCGCCGCACGGTACTGTCCCGCCGTACCCGGCCCTGTTTTCTTTGGCCCGAACGGACGGTGGTATCAGCCCAGCGCCCCCTGGCCCGCGTCATCAGGGTTGGAACACCGTGACTAGGCGTATACACGGCACCGATGATTCGGCGTGCCCCGACCGGAAGTCGGAAAAAAATTTTTGCCCCGCTCAGGCGCCCGCGGGCGCGCGTTCCTCGCTGCCCCACGGCGAGCCGTACTCGGTGAGCAGGTCGAGGAACGGCCGGGGCGGCAGCGCCTCGGGACCGAGTACGCCGGAGCCGGACCAGGCGCCGGACTCGATCAGCTCCAGCGCGGCCACCGGGTTGATCGCGGTCTGCCAGACC
>JASIGD010000184.1 GCA_030045295.1 Streptosporangiaceae bacterium | reverse complement strand
GGCGGTCGCCGTCATCCCGGCGTACTCGTGCACCTTGACGTGCTCGTCGTACCACGGTCCTTCGCGCTCGCCGACGGGACGGCCGGCCGCGGCCAGCACCGCTTCCACGAACGAGGAGTACATCGTGTCCTTATCGAGCAGCGCCGGAGCCGGCGCGAGCGAGGCGAGCAGGATGCTGGCGACGGTGCTCTTTCCGGCTCCGGGCGGGCCGGCCACCACCCAGGCCGCTGCGGGAAGGCTCATAGCCAGCGAGGATATGATGACCACGCTACGCACGGACCGTTCCGGCAACGTTACGGCTCAGGGCCACGGGCCGGTTTGCCGGCCGAGCGCGGCATGGGCGACAATGACGTGCCGGCGATGAGGCTCGCCACAACCGCGCGGTAGCGCCGTGCTGATGGCCTCTACCCCTTGTCGAAGACATCGCGGGTAGGAGGCATCGCGTGAACGATGCGCTGGAACCGCCTGGCCATGATCGTGAGACCGCGCCGTGAGCGTGGCCCTCCCGATTCCCGTTATCCAGCTGCTGCAAGTGCTGACGGTGGCGATCGCCGCGCCCGGCGTGACGGGCATTATCGCCAAGGTCGAGGCGCGGCTGCAGGGCCGCCGGGGGCCGCGGGTGCTGCAGCCGTACTACGACCTGGCCAAACTGTTCCGCAAGGAGGCGCTCGCCCCGGAGCAGGCGAGCTGGTTCTTCCTGGCCGCGCCGGTCATCGCGGTCGCGGCCTACCTGACGATTCCGCTGCTGATCCCGGTGCTGACCAGCTACGGGCTGCCGCTGGGCTACATGGGCGACATCTTGGGCGGCGGGTTCTTGCTGGCGCTGGCCAGCTTCGTGATCGCGACCGCCGCGCTGGAAACCAGCAGCCCGTACGCGCAGCTGGGATCGAGCCGGGCCAAGACATTCTCGGCCATCGCCGAGCCGGTGGTGCTGTTCGTGGTGTTCACGGTGGCGCTGCTGACCGGCACCGACCTGCCGTACGCGCTGGCGGCGACGATCCGGTCCTCGGCCGGGCAGATCGTCCGCCCGGGTCACCTGCTGGCGGCGGCCGCGCTGTTCATGGTGATCCTGCACGAGACGGGCCGAATCCCGGTCGAGACGCACACCGGCACCAACGAGTTCGGGATGATCGAGGAGGCCAGGGGATTCGAGCATTCCGGCCCGTATTTCGCGCTGCTGAAGTGGGGCTCGGAGCTGAAGCAGCTGATCTTGTTCACGATCTTGGCCAACGTGTTCCTCGTGCCCTGGGGGCTGGCGGCCACCCAGCAGCCGGGCGCCGTCGCCCTGGCCATCGTGGCGCTGCTGGCCAAGGCGACGGCGGTCGGGTGCGTGGTCGCGGTCATCGACAACTCCTTCGCCAAGCTGCGCCTGTTCAAGATCACCGAGTTCGTCGCGGCCGCGTTCCTGCTCGCGGTGCTCGGGGTGTTCACCCTGTACCTGGGGGGTGGCTGATGACGCTGGCCGCCCCGGCCAGCGCGCCGGGCGTCTACCAGGGCGCGGCCAACGTGATCGCCGCGGTGATGCTGCTGCTGGAGTTCGGGATGCTGCGGCAGGCGCTGGCCCGGGACCAGATCCGGTTGTACGCGGCGCAGTCGGCGATGATCTCGGTGCTGGCCATCGTCATCGCCGCGGACCGGAACCTGCCCGACCTGTACGCGCTCGCCGGGCTGTCCGCGGCGCTGAAGGTGGTCGGTGTCCCGCTGGTGCTGCGCCGCCTGCTCGGCGGGACGGTCTCCGACGAGGAGACGCCCGGGGTCGCCGGCAGCTATACGATCACCCCGGCTACCGCCGTGCTGGGCGGGATCGTGCTGGCCGCGTACGGCTTCTTCTGCTTCGGCTCGCTCGGGATTCACGGTCCCGCGGCCCCGGCCACCGCGTGGGCGATCGCCGGCGCGATGGTGCTGGTCGCGTTTGGCCTGATGATCGTCCGCCGGGACGTGGCGTCCCAGGCGATCGGGTTCTTCTCGCTGGAGAACGCGATCTCGCTGGCCGCGCTGGTGGTCGCGGCGGGACTCCCGCTGATCCTGGAGACCGTGATTCTGTTCGACGGGCTGGTCGCGGTGGTGGTGTTCGGCATGCTGATCCGCGCGCACCACGTACGGGCCGAGTCGCTGTCGACCGCCGACCTGACCAGGCTGCGGGGGTAGGCCGATGATCGGCGTAGTCATGGCCCTGCTCGTCGCCCCGGCGGCAGCCGGGCTGGCGTGCTTCGCGCTGCCCGCGCGAATAGCGGCCGGGGTCACCGTGGCCGCGGGCCTGGCGAGCTTCACGCTGGTTCTGGCCCTGGTTCCGGCGGCCGCGCATCACAACCTCAGCTACCTGACCTACCTGCGGGTCGACGCGGTGAGCGCGATATTCCTGCTGGCCACCGGCTTCCTGTACGCCGCCGTGGCCGTATACGCGGTCGGCTACCTCAAGGGCCACCACGACCACCGCTTCTACGCGGGCCTGAACCTGTTCGCCTGGTCGATGCTGGCCGCGCCGCTGATGAGCAGCCTGGCGCTGCTGTGGATCGCGGTCGAGATCACCACGATCATCTCGGCGCTGCTGGTGGCGATCGAGGACACCGACGGCGCCGCCGAAGCGGCCTGGAA
>JASIGD010000020.1 GCA_030045295.1 Streptosporangiaceae bacterium | reverse complement strand
GGGCACCCGAACATGGGGTACGTGCTGGGCGGCAGCGGTTACCGCAGCGAGAACTTCCCCGGCTCGGTGCAGACCCAGGTCACGGGGCTCAACGACACCGGCGTGACCGTCGGGTTCTGGTCCGGCATGAACACCAAGTCCATGACGAACGACAACTTCGGGTTCTACGCCACCGATGGCGGGGGCTTCCACAGCGTCAGCTTCCCGACCAAGTACAACGCCTCCCCGCCGGTCAACCAGCTGCTCGGCGTCAACGACAGGGACGTCGCGGTCGGCTTCTACGTCGATACCCGGGGGAACAGCCACGGCTACGAGTACAGCATCAACGGCAAGACCTTCACGCGAGTGCTCGACCCGGCCGATCCCGGCACGAGCCTGACCGCCGCCGCCATCAACGACCGCGGCGACGTGGCCGGCTTCTTCGTTACCGGGGGCGGGAAGACCGACGCGTTCCTGAAGACAGCCGGCGGGCGGTTCACCAGCCTGGCCTACCCGGGGGCGTCGGCGACCGACGCCTTCGGCGTGAACGACAGCGACGAGGTGGTGGGGTCTTACACCGACGGCACGGGCAACTCGGCCACCACGCACGGCTTCACCTGGACCCCGCAGCGCGGGTTCGCCGTCGTCGACGACCCGAACGGCCGGGGTACCACGACCATCAACGGCGTCAACGACCACGGCGACCTCGTCGGCTTCTACACCGATGCCCACGGCAACACCGACGGGTTCATGGCGACCCCGGTCACGCCGTCGGTCGAGCACCTGCGCCTGCAGGCGATGCCGCAGGGCACGGCGACCTTCGGCTGGAACGCCGAGGGCCAGCTCACCGTCCAGGCGGACGCCTTCGGGCTCACGCCGGGCTCCTCGCACGCCGTGCAGCTGCAGGGGCCGAACGGCGTCACGATCACCCAGTTCAGCCCCTTGACCGCGAACAGCGCGGGCCAGGCGCAGGGCACCCTGTACAGCACGGACACGACGCAGGTGCCCGACGGCAGCCACCTGGTGATCCTGCTCGACGACTCCACCGGCGCGATAGCCAGCGAGCCCATCGCGCAGACCCCGGCGATAGCCGCCGGCCAGATGGCCTACCGGCTCCAGTCGGTCGAGGTCGGACCCACCGGCGTCGGCTACGGCACGCCTGCGGGCTGGGCCACCGTGGCGTATGACCCGCAGGCCCGGACCATCACGGTCACGCTGACCGCCAGCGGCCTGACGCCCGGCCCGCACGCCGCCCACATCCACGTCGGCAGCTGCATGAGCCAGGGACCGGTCCAGTACATGCTGATGGACTTCATGGCCAACAGCAAGGGCCAGATCGTGAACCAGGTCCGGACGGTCGCCAACGTGACCATGCCGGTGCCGGCCACGGGCTGGTACCTCAACCTGCACCAGGGCGACAGCCAGAACATCCTGGCGAACGGGCAGCCGACGGTCGACTTCCGGCCGCTGCTCTGCTCCGACATCTGACGCGAGGCCACGGGCCGCCAGCAGCAAGACGCCCCGTCCGGACAGCCGGGCGGGGCGTCTTGCGCGCGTCCGGGACCAGGGGGGTGCGGCGTTTCCCCCTGACCCCCCAGAGAATCGCCCAGTGCCGCCGCGTTTGCTGATGAGCGACCGGACAAGCCAATTTGGCTGACTTACTAAGGAAGGATTGACATGAGGTCCATCAAGAAGAACGCCCGGAGGATCGCCGCGGTCGCTGTTGCGTCCGGGCTGCTCACCGCCGGGGCCGCCACCCTGGCCGGGACGGCGAGCGCAGCCACGACCGGCGCGCAGACCAGCGCCGGCTACAGCTTCAAGACCCTGGACAACGACCGTGACCTGGCCTTCAACCAGCTGCTCGGCATCAACAACGAGGGCGTGATCGCGGGTTACTTCGGTTCCGGCGCGCAGGGCCAGCCGAACAAGGGCTACGTGCTGCTGCCGCCCTACGGGCAGGGTGACTACATCAACGAGAACTTCCCCGGCTCGGTGCAGACCCAGGTGACCGGCCTGAACAACCGCGGCGTCACGGTGGGCTTCTGGTCCAGCATGAACACCGCCAGCATGAACAACAACAACTTCGGCTGGGTCAACGTCGACGGCCGGTTCCGCACCGCCGACTTCCCGACCAACGACCCGGCCGACCCGCCGATGGACCAGCTGCTCGGCGTCAACGACTCCAACCTCGCGGTCGGCTTCTGGGTCGACGGCAGCGGCAACAACCACGGCTACGAGTACAACATCAACACCAACACCTACCGCTCCGTGGTCGACCCACAGGACACCAGCGCCAGCCTTCAGGCCACCGCCATCAACGACCGCGACGACATCGCCGGCAACATCGGCAGCGACGGGTTCCTGCTGACCCACAACGGCGAGTTCATCACCCTGTCCGCCCCCGACGCCTCCTCCACGATGGCGCTGGGCGTCAACGACTACGACGAGGTCGTGGGCACCTACACGGTCGGCTCGGGCAGCTCGGCGGTCATGCACGGCTTCACCTGGACCCCGCAGCACGGCTTCACCACCGTGGATGACCCGCAGGGCATCGGCACCACCACCATCAACGGCGTGAACGACCGCGGCCAGCTGGTCGGCTTCTACACCACCGACAACGGCAACATCACCGACGGGTTCCTCGCCACCCCGTAACGGCCTGCCGCACCCAACAACTGGCCACCTCCGCCTGGGCCGATCCCGGGCGGAGGTGGCCAGAGCCATTTCAGGACTCAGGCGCGGCGCGGCGGCGGGGTTTCGGCCGGGCGGTTTACCGGGACGCAGTCCAGCTGGAGGGCAGCGGCCCGCCGAACCAGGCCTCGATGATGCGGCGGGCGATCGACACCGGCGGCGGCAGCGCGAGCTCGCCCGTCTCGATGGCGGCGAGCAGGTCCTCGCGGCTGAACCAGTGCGCTTCGGCCAGTTCCTCATGGTCGACCTTGATCATCTGCCGGGCGGGGGCGTCGGCCCGGAAGCCGAGCATCAGGCTGCGCGGCATCGGCCACGGCTGGCTGCCGAGGTACCTGATGTTCGTGACCGTGATCCCGGTCTCCTCGGCGACCTCGCGGATCACGGCCTGCTCGGCGGACTCGCCGGGTTCCACGAACCCGGCCAGGATCGAGACCCGGCGCCCGGGCCAGGCGGCGTTCCTGGCCAGCAGGCACCGGTCCCCGGGGTCGGTGACCAGCATGATCACCGCGGGGTCCGTGCGCGGGAAGTGCTCGGTGCCGTCCCTGGGACACCTGGTCAAGTGCCCGCTCGGATCGGGCACCGTCGCGGTGCCGTCGAGCGGGCAGTGGGTGTGCGTGTCATGCCAGTTGGCCAGCGCCACGGCCTGCGTGAACAGCCCGGCGTCGCGGTCGCCGAGCAGCGCCCCCACCTCGCGCAGCGAGGCCGGGCGCAGTCCGGCGCCGACGCCGGCCGGCAGCTCGCCGCTGACGCCGAAGTACACCACGCCGTCCGCATCCTGCCCGAGCAGGAACCGCGTTCCCGGCGGCGCCTGCTCCGCGGACACGAACAAGAGCTCCACGCGCGCGTCATCCTCCCGCACGACCGCCCGGCCGTCCGAGACCACCAGCACGCGGGTGCTCGGGTCCTTCCAGGCCGCGTCGATCCACTCTTTGTCGGCGCGTTTCTCGGTCAGCCGGTCCACGGTCCCCCGGGCCAGCGCGAGCTCCCCCAGCGGGGAGGTCACTTGAGGCCCGGCGCGACGGCGGCCAGTTCGTCCCACAGGTACGCCGAGGCCTCGGCGCCCCGCAGCAGCAGGGACACGTCCACCTTCTCGTTCGGGGCGTGGATCCGGTCCGAATCCAGGCCGACGGCCACGAACACCAGGGGGGCCTGCAAGATATCGGCCAGGTCCGCTTCGGGGCCGCTGCCGCCCTCCTTGGTGAACAGCACCTCGCGTCCGAACGCG
>JASIGD010000183.1 GCA_030045295.1 Streptosporangiaceae bacterium | reverse complement strand
CCGCGGAGAACAAGCGGCTCGAGGCCAGGGCCCGCAAGGCGACCCCGTGGGCCGGGGCCCGGTTCCAGATCCCGTGGCTCATCGCGCATGCCTCCCCCGGCCAGCGGGCGGCACTGTTCCGGTCCGCCCCGCCGCTGCGGCTGCTGTACTGGCTCAACCTCGGCTACTACCGCCGCCTGGACCAGGCGCTCGCCCGTGCCAGCTGACGGACCCGGGATGGAACACGGGCGGCCGGACTGTGATGCGCTCGCAGCTGAATCCGCCGCGGCATAACCGCGTGGGAGGTGCCATGCGTGACGCGAACGCTACGCGGGAGGCACGCGGGCCTGCCCGGCTGCTGGCGGTCACCACGCTGGCCGTCGCCGCGGTGGGGCTCGCGCTGCTGGTCTGGGACTGGTCGGCGCCGGTGCCGCGCGGCTTTTTCGGCATCCGCGGGTTCGACGGGCTGATGGCGGCCGGTTTCGGCGGCGTGGGTGCCCTGCTGACCTGGCGCCGCCCCCGCCACCCGGTCGGCTGGGTCCTCGCCGCGGCCGGGCTGCTGGCGGCGCTGAATCTGGCCACCTTCGAGTACGGGCTGGCCGCCTCGGCAGGCCACCGCCTGCCCGGCGCCGGGTACGTGGGCTGGGTGGAGGAGTGGATCTGGGTGCCGTTCGTCACGCTAATCACCCTGTACCTCTTCCTGCTGTTCCCGGACGGGCGGCTGCCCGGCCCGCGCTGGCGCCCGGTCGGCTGGCTGGGCGGCGCCTGCGCGGCCATCGCGACCGCCGGGGTGGCGGTCACTCTCGGCTCGGACCGGCCGAACCTGCCGGGGCTGCGCAACCCGTTCGGCGTGGCCCCGGAGGCGGTGCCGCTCAGCCTGGCCGCGGCCGGGATGACCGGCCTGCTGTGCTGCGTCGTGCTCGCGGCCTGGTCGCTGGTGCTACGCAGCCGGCGCGGGACCGACCTGACGCGGCAGCAGATCAAGTGGCTGGCCTGGTCCGGGTGCCTGGTGGCGCTGACCCTGGTGCCCGCGGTGAGCCTGTCGCTAACCCCCGGGTGGCCGGCCCGGGTCACCTCCGGCGCGGCGTACGCCGCAGTCCTGACGATGCCGGCCGCCGTCGCGGTCGCCGTGCTGCGGTACCGGCTGTACGACATCGACCGGGTCATCTCCCGCACCCTGGCCTACGCGATCATCACCGGCGTGCTAGCCGGGGTCTACGCCGCGCTGGTGCTGCTGGCCACCGGCATCCTCGGCATGCACACGCCGGTGGCGGTGGCCGCCGCCACGCTGGCCGCGGCGGCCCTGTTCGCACCCGTGCGACGGCGGGTGCAGCGCGCGGTGGACCGGCGGTTCAACCGGGCCCGGTACGACGCCGGCCAGGCCGTGGCCGCGTTCGCGGCCCGGCTCAAGGACGCGGTCGACCTGGACGCCGTCCGCGCCGACCTGGCCGACGTCGTGCAGACCGCCCTGGAGCCCGCCCACCTCCGGGTCTGGACCGCCCAGCCGTCGCTCCACACCCAGCCGGTGCTGACCGGCCGCCCGGCCCCGGACGCTCCCCTGGCCAGCCCGACGCACACGCACCCAGAACCACGCTCCAACGATTCACGCACGCCGTTTACCGAAGATCTTCCCCTATGAAGGCCCTCCCCGATTCCCGATCACGCCGCAACCAATTCAAGTTCCTCGTCCGTCCGCCGCCGAGTGACTAATTCTTGAAAAGTGCTCTCTTCTCTAATCGCTACCATCCTTTAGGTTTTCAGTACGTCCGCTCATCGGCAGAAGAGTGAGACCCTGTCTCTTCTCTCGACTCGGTGGCGCAGGGCGAGTCCGTCCTGGATCAGCTCGTCGGGCAGTACCCAGCACGGTGGCCTTGACGTGCTCATCGCCGGGACGAAGGAGTCCCATAGTGGGCAGGAGCAGCGGCCAGCTCTTTCGCGCACCAGCGGGCGCACCGCACTATCGCGCCTATCTTCGACCGGTGAGGCCCGCGTGGCCTGTGAACCCTGCGGATGAGAGAGCCCGGTGCACGGGCCGGACATGCCAGGTCAGAAGTCGCAGGCCAGCACTGTACTGGCTCACGAGCCCGCTGACGAGACTAGTCGGGGGCGGGCGACGGGAATCGAAGCCGCATGACCAGCTTGGAAAGTGTATGTCGCATAGCCGTCAAGGCTGCTGAGCTGGCAACTCCAGTTCTCGCTAATAGCGGTGACTGACCGCTGGTCACCGCGGTTAATGGCCTGCTAATGGCCTCGCGATCTTCAAGTACGCCCGCGTTTGACGTGACCGCGCTTAGCCGGTCCTGCTGATGATGCCGCCCATCTCGTCGGCGGTGAAGGCCCTCATTGTGTTCGTGCGGACACTGCCCAGGGACCCTACCTGAAGCAGGACCGCCGTGGCGGTTTCGTCGTCGGGGAACTCGGTCACGGTGACGACGTCGTACTCGCCGACCGTATACAGCGCTTCACGTACCCTGCCGCCCTTGCTCTCGGCGAGCTTGATGAAATCCTCGAGGCGTTTCCCGGTGTCCTTGTAGTTCTTGATGCCGTGCTCGGTCCAGTGAATCAATGACACGTAGGTCGGCATGCTCACACCCCCCTTTGGTGCCTGCGAAGTCCAGGGACCATCGTCTACCCGGGCAAACGCCGGGGTCAAGGCCAATGCGACGGTATCGCATAGCGTCAGCAGCCGAGTACCTAACGAGGGTTCCCGCCGATTGGTTCGCCCACCACAGACCGGCCGCTTTCAGAAGGATTTCCTGGTCCACGACGAGTCCATAACAGTCCGCCTGAGCAGGCTAGGCGGCTTGTCAGGGAACCGTGGCGTCCACGGTCGTCGGCACGTATCCACAGCTGTCGTTGGCGGCGCGTTAGCAGACGGCGTGTTCGTCTCGAACCTGCGGCATCGCTGGACGTCGAGCGGTCGTCCCGGTTTGCTTGCTGGCGGGCGTCAGGGGGCGTTGCCGTGCTGTCGGGCGGTACTGAACAGCGAGCCCGGGGATCCGGCTCGGGCAACGCGGGCCTGGGCCGGTGCTGACGGCCCGGCGCGGCGCGTGTTGGGGGCCCAGAGCGCTGCCGTACGCTCGGCCCAGACGGGACAGGCGGCGGGCGATGAGTAACGTCCAGCTGGCCCGGGACCCGTACGACGCCGTCAACCGCGGCGACATCGCCGCCGGGCCGGGCATGGTCGATCCCGGCATCGGGTGGCGCGAGGCCGAGGGGAGTCCTGACCAGCCCGGCGTCCGCCCGTGAATCGGCGGTGAGGCCTTCAGGCAGAACTTGTTCGTGAAGATCTCGCAGGACCTGGCCGGGTTTACCGTGCACCCTGGGGTCGTCCCTGACGCGGGCGACCCGGTGGTCGTCCAATTGCGGTACACCGGCACGGGCACGGCAACGGGTAAGAGCCTGGACGCCCAGGTCTGCCGCATCGTGACGTTCCGGGACGGCAAGCTCACCACCGTCCAGCAGTTCGCCGGCACCGCGCCGCTGCAACAGGTGATGGGCGCCGCTGAGCCGCAGCCGGGAACGACCGCGGCCATCGGCCCTGACGCTAGCCCGGCCGGGTTCCGCTGGCCCGGGCCTGCCCGGGGGCAGCGTGGCCGATCGCGGCGGTGACGACCCTGGTCTTATACCCGCCCGGATACCGCCGAACGCCCCGGCCCAGCGACCCCGGCGCCGCGCCCGCGCGCTCGGTCGTGGCGGTGCCGTCCGCCCGCACCCGGCGTCATGAAAGTGCCCGCGACCCCTTTGCTTGGAAGACTTCATGCCCCTTTCAGGGCTCCCGCGGATGGGTGAGATTGGGGCGCGCTGTCCGCTGACTGCCTCGATTCGTCCCGAAGCAAGCCGAACCTTCCGGGCCTGCCGCTTTTGCTGCCGCACCGCTTCCCTG
>JASIGD010000182.1 GCA_030045295.1 Streptosporangiaceae bacterium | reverse complement strand
CAGAACTCGCAGGCCTTGATCTCGGTGCCGTTCGGGCGCTGGTGGATCCGGCGCTTCCCGCGCGCGGTCCACTTGAAGTGCTTGACGGCGTTGGTCAGGTACACGTCCTTGCGGGCGATGCCGCTGTCGGCAAGCGCCCGGTCGAGCACCCGCCCGGCCGGCCCGACGAACGGATGGCCGTGCTTGTCCTCCTGGTCGCCGGGTGTCTCGCCGACAAGCACCAGCGCGGCGTCGACGGGCCCCTCGCCGAACACGGTCTGCGTCGCCCGCTTGTACAGGTCGCAGCGCGTGCACGAGGCCGCGTCCTGGCTGAGTTCCTGCAAGGTGGTCACGGCATGCCACTACCCGGCCTTGACGTTCCCACGCCTGGCCTCGGCTGAGCGCCCGCGGGTGAGGCTCACCGAACTCGCTGTGAAATGCACGAAGCGCTGGCTGGCGCTGCTTATCGTGGGCGTGTGGACGAGTTGGCCGACTCCTCGCCGCTGGCCGACGACGCCGAAGAGTTGCGTCGGCGCCTGGCCGACGACGGGTACCTGTTCTTCCGCGGCCTGCTGCCCGCCGATGAGGTCCGGGCGGCCAGGCAGGCCGTGCTGACCCGCCTGCGGGACGGCGGGTGGGTCGATGACCGGGCCATACCGTCGGTCCAGCCGCGCGCGGTGAACCCCGTTGACGCGCTTGCCGACCCGGCGTTCCGGTCCGCGGTGATGAGCGCCGCGTTCAACCGCATCCCGTACTTGCCGGCGCTGCGCGCGGTGGTGCGCCGCATTCTCGGGTCCACGGCGTTCTCGTATCCGGTGAAAGTGCTGCGCGCCGTGTACCCCGAACGGCCCGAGGCCCGCCCTCGCGGCCGTTACATCCACTACGACTACGGGGTGTCCGGAGTCCAGGACATGCTGACGAGCTGGATCCCGCTGATGGACATCCCGGTCCGGATCGGCGGCCTGGCGGTGCAGCCCGGCGGCCACCTCGGCCCGCCTCGTCGGCCCCGCCCGCTGGGCCGGTCCGAACCCGGCTGGGCGACGACCAGCTACGAGCCCGGCGACGCGATCATCTTCCATTGCCTCACGCCGCACGCCGCCCTGCCCAATACGGGCTCGGCGCTGCGGATCTCCGGCGACTTCCGCTGGCAACGGCCCGACCAGCCGGCCCCATCCGAGCTAGTCCTCGGCCCTCGAGGCCACCGGCCGGAGGTGTTCAGCCGGCTGTTCTCCGGCGAGCGGTGGTGGGAACCTGTCCCGGCCGGGCTGGCCTTGTACCCCCGCGCGCAGATGATCACGGCCCCGCCAGGACCCTCCCGGCTGGTCGCGGTGCACCCGGGCTGGAAGCGCTGGCGGCCACCGCCGGCGGCGGTGCACTAGCCGGGCACCAGCCAAGCGGTACGCCGCGCCGGCCGGCAAATACTCAAAGCTGCGCTTATCGTTCAGCTGAATGGCCTCGCCCCGGCGCAGGTCGGTAAGTTCCTCGGTACCGAGCGCACAATATTCTTTGCGGACCCTAAGCCGGACCAATGCGGCATAAAGGTACAGGCGGCGCGGTAATAGTAAATTCGCCGCTCTCCGCGGACCAGAACGCAGCCAAATGTTGGCGTGGCCGGCGTGTCGGTTCTAGCAGGAATCCGCCTGCCAGGCAGAATAGAGCGAGGCCCCCTCCATGTATGAGATGGAGGGGGCCTCGCCGACCGCGCCGCGCCAGATCAGCCAGTTTCCTGACCTCGCCGGTACTGCGGGCCGCCCGCCAGTGCCGTGCACCCCGTGCCAGATATCGGTTTCCCGGTCTCTCCCACGTTCCCCGGAGTCGCCTCCGGATGGTACCCGTTTCCAGCGGTGAAAGTATTTCTACTGCTTCGCCGGGTGCCGCGCAAGGGTTTACGACGAAGTCATCGCAGTTTCTTTGCTATCCACATACCATCCACAGAACCCCGGTGGTTATTCGCAGTCGGCGAGGGTTATCCACCGGCTCATTCACAGTCCTTCCACAGGTTACCGGGGTAGCTCGTTCCATACGCGCTAGCGCGCCATTGACGCTCCGTTCGCCGCGGGGCCTGCGGCCCTGGTGACCCCGGCGCCCGGCTGCTAGCGTCGGCATCATCCCGGGCCGGCCCGCGCAGTGGCCGGCGAGCACCGGCCCTCGACCAGCGGGAGGGACCACGGCTATGGCGGATGTGCATGGCGTGTGCCACGAGCGATTCGCGGCAGCGCGCCGCGCGCTGGAGCGGAACCTGGACTCCGGTGAGGAACTTGGCGCATCGCTCGTCCTGGACATTGACGGTGACCTCGTCGTCGACCTGTGGGGTGGCTTTTGTGACGAGGCCCGGACGATCCCCTGGTCTGAGCGCACCATCACCAACGTCTGGTCGTCGACCAAGCCCGTGACCAGCCTCGCGGCGCTGATGCTGGCCGACCGCGGCGAGCTGGACGTTGACGCCCCGGTCGCCAGGTACTGGCCGGAGTTCGCCGCCAACGGCAAGCAGGACGTCCTGGTCCGGCATCTGATGTCGCACTCTTCGGGTGTCTCCGGGCTGGACCAGCCCGCCGCCGCCGAGGATCTATACGACTGGGGGAAGGCGACCTCCCGGATGGCCGCTCAGGCTCCGTGGTGGGAGCCCGGAACCGCGTCGGGCTACCACGCGCTCAACTACGGTCACCTGGTCGGAGAGGTGGTCCGGCGGATCAGCGGTAAGACGCTCAAGCAGTTCGTCGCCGAGGAGATCGCCGGGCCGCTGGGCGCCGATTTCCAGATCGGCGCCGCGCAAACCGACTGGGACCGGATCGCGCCCGTCGTCCCGCCGCCGCCGCTGCCCGTCGACCTGGCGGCACTCGACCCGGACAGCGTGACCGTCAAGACGCTGACGGGGCCGTTTGTCGCGGCCGACGTCGCCAACACGCCCGGCTGGAGGCGCGCGGATATCGGCGCGGCGAACGGGCACGGCAACGCCCGCTCGGTAGCCCGGGTCATGTCGGTAGTGGCCCGCGGCGGCCAGGTCGACGGGATCCGCCTGCTCGGCCCGGTGACCATCGATCTGATCTTCCGCGAGCAGTCCAACGGCCTCGACCTGGTGCTCGGCGTTCCCTTGCGCCTCGGCGTCGGCTACGGTCTGCCCCAGCGGGACCTGCTGCCCTGGCTCCCGGACGGGCAGATCTGTTTCTGGGGCGGCTGGGGCGGCTCCATCATCGTGATGGACGTCGGCCGCCGCATGACGTTCGCCTACATGATGAACAAGATGGGAGCGGGCATCGTCGGCTCCGACCGGTGCACCGAGTACGGACAGGCGATCTACAGCGCCGTTGCCACGTAGCTGAACGGCCAGGTCGCCAGCTGCCGCAGCCGACCTCGGCACGGTGCCTCGCCCCGTGTGCGGGCGTCGTTTACGGTAGTGGCATGCGGGACGTGCCCTGGTGGGGTGTGGCCTCCTCGGTCGCGGCTCCGGTCCTGGTGGTCGGCGGGACCACGCTGGCCGCCAGCCTGCAGCCGCGATTCGATCCGGTTGCTGATACGGTCAGCGCGCTGGCCGCTCCGGGCGCGACCGACCGCTGGGTGATGACGCTGACGTTCCTGGTGGTCGGCGTCTGCTACGTCGTCACGGGGCTCGCGCTCCGGCCCGCCGGAACCGCCGGGCGGCTGATCCTGATCACCGGGTCCCTGGTCGGCATGCTGGTGGCCGCGAACCCGATCAGCGCCGATGACGCTTACCCGGTTAAGCACATCATCTGGGCGTCGATCGGCCTGGTCGCGCTGACCACCTGGCCCGTCGGCGCCTGGCGGCGCGGGCCTGCGGTGCCGTGGGGCCTTCGGCCCGCGGTCGCCGCCGCCGCCGTCGCGGTCCTGCTTGCCCTGCTCGCGTGGTTCGTCGTCGAGCTGGTCACCGGGTCCGGGCAAGTCGGCCTGGCCGAGCGGATGACGGGCATCGCCGAGGCGGTCTGGCCGCTGGCGGTGGTGCTCTCCTGCCTTCGTCCGGCCAGGCCGGCCTTGACAGCCGCGGCGGCGTTAGGCTGACGGGTGTGCTGGGGCTGAAAGCGCATGCCGCGCCGGGAACGGCTCGTCCCGGCCACTACAAGTGGATCGTGCTGTCGAACACCACGCTAGGCGTGCTGATGGCCACGATCGACATGTCGATCATGCTGATCGCCCTGCCCGACATCTTCCGCGGCATCGGGATCGACCCGCTGGCCCCAGGCAACAGCTTCTACCTGCTGTGGATGATCCTGAGCTTCATGGTCGTCACGAGCGTGCTGGTGGTCAGCCTGGGCCGGCTGGGCGACATGTACGGCCGGGTCCGCATGTACAACATGGGCTTCGTCGTCTACACGTTCTTCTCGCTGCTGCTCACCATCACCTGGCTGAGCGGGACGGCCGCTGCCTTGTGGCTGGTCATCATGCGCATCTTCCAGGGCGTGGGCGCGGCCATGCTGCTGGCCAACTCCGCGGCGATCCTGACCGACGCGTTCCCCGAAGACCAGCGGGGCATGGCCATCGGCGTCAACCAGGTTGCCGGGATCAGCGGCTCGTTCATCGGCCTGGTCCTGGGCGGCCTGCTCGCCCCGATCCAGTGGCGGCTCATCTTCCTGGTCTCGGTCCCGGTCGGCCTGGTCGGCACGGTGTGGGCCTACCGCAGCCTGCACGAGGTACCGCGGCGCGGGACGGCGCGGCTGGACTGGCCGGGCAACCTGACCTTCGCGCTGGGCCTGATCGCGATCATGGTCGGCATCACCTACGGCATCCAGCCCTACGGCGATTCGACCATGGGCTGGGCGAGCCCGCTGGTGCTCGGCTGCCTCGGCGGCGGCGTGACGCTGCTGGCCGCCTTCGCCGTCATCGAGAGCCACGTCGCCGATCCGATGTTCCGCCTGCAGCTGTTCAAGATCCGGGCGTTCACCGCGGGCAGCCTGTCGTCGCTGCTGGCCAGCATCGGCCGGGGCGGGCTCATGTTCATGCTGATCATCTGGCTGCAGGGGATCTGGCTGCCCAGGCACGGCTACAGCTTCAGCCAGACCCCGCTGTGGGCCGGGATCTACATGCTGCCGCTGACCGCCGGGTTCCTGCTGGCCGGGCCGGTCTCCGGGCTGCTGTCCGACCGGTTCGGCTCGCGGCCGTTCGCCACCGGCGGGATGATCGCGGCGGCCGTCTCGTTCTTCCTGCTCGAGCAGCTGTCGATCAACTTCTCCTACTGGGCGTTCGCGCTTGTCCTGCTGATGAACGGCCTGGCCCAGGGCACCTTCGCGGCCCCGAACCGCGCGGGCGTGATGAACAGCCTCCCGCCGCAGCATCGCGGGGTCGGCTCGGGGATGAACACCACGTTCCAGAACAGCGGGCAGGTGCTGTCGATCGGGGTCTTCTTCACGCTCATGATCGTGGGCCTGGCCGGCACGCTGCCGGGCGCCCTGTACCACGGGCTGGTGACCCACGGGGTCCCGGTGACGGTCGCGCTCCGGGTGGCTCACCTGCCCCCGGTGGCCACCTTGTTCGCCGCCTTCCTCGGCTACAGCCCCGTCCAGCACCTGGTCGGCTCGGCCGTCCTGGCCCATCTACCCGCGCACCAGGCGGCGGCCCTGGCCGGCCGGAGCTTCTTCCCCACGCTGATCTCGGGTCCCTTCGCCAGCGGTCTGCACACCGCGTTCGACTTCGCCATCGGCGCCTGCCTGGCCGCGGCGGCCATGTCCTGGCTGCGCGGCGGCAAGTACCACTACCACGAGGAAACCGAGCCCGCCGCCCCCGTCCAGGAATCCAAGGCCGCGTAGGCCAGGGCGGCCGCGCCGGCCCCGAGCACGCAGCCCGCTACCACCTGAGAGACGGTGTGATCCTCGAGGGTCACCCGGGACCAGCCGAGCAGGGCCACGAGCAGGTAACCAAGGAGCACCAGGGGCCCGTAGGTGAAGGCGAGGATGGCCACCGAGCCGGACGCCACCGCGCAGTGGATGGAGATCTTCCACACCACGGTGACCAGGGCGAGCGCCGCCACGCTGGCCAGCATGAAGCCGAGGTAGCCGGTCAGCAGGCGCGGCGCGCCCCCCGCGGCCAGCACGATCAGCCCGGCCGCGACCGACGCGGTAATGAAGGCCAGCACGATGAGCCGGGGGCGCCGCGCGCCCACGTTCCTGTCGTCCCAGCGGCCGTGGCGGACGCCGTAGGAGATGAACACCGTCGGCAGCACGGCCGTGAACAGCGCGGCCACCAGCCCCCAGCCGACGCCCGCCAGGCCGTCGGCGTGCCAGCCGACGCCGACCACGGTGACGACCAGCCAGTTCTTCGGCTCCAGCAGGTACGTGCACCACCGTGCGGGCGAGTCCAAGTCTTGACGAACGCCCATGGCCTGACGGTACCGTCCTCGATATGGCGGCGCGCAGCGGCAGGCAGTTCCTCGAGCGGCTGTCCGCCGCTCGGGTGCACGTGGAGGTCGGCGGCGAAACCCTCACCGGCGGGATCGCCGATCATCCCGCCTTCCGCAACGTCGTGCGCAGCTACGCCGAGCTGTACGACATGCAGCATGACCCGGCCTACCGGGACGTGCTCACCTACCGCTCGCCGGTCTCGGGCGAGCCGGTGGCCACGTCTTTCCTGGTCCCGAAGACAGCAGCCGACCTGGCCAAACGACGCATGGCCTTCAAGGCCTGGGCCGACCGCTCGTTCGGCATGCTGGGCCGCACCGGCGATTACCTGAACAGCGCGCTGATGGCGCTGGCCGCTGCGCACGAGTGGTTCGCGCAGGCCAACCCGGCCTTCGGCGAGAACATCCGGCGCTATTACGAAAAGGTCCGCGAGGAGGACCTGCTCTGCACGCACACGCTGATCCCGCCCCAGGCCAACCGCGCGGTCTCCGGGAGCCAGCAGGCCAAGGGCGCGCTGATGGCGCACATCGTCCGCGAGGATGACCGCGGCATCGTCATCCGCGGTGCCCGGATGCTGGCCACCAGCGGGCCGTTCGCGGACGAGCTGCTCGTGTTCCCTTCGACGGTGCTGCGCAACGACCCGGAGGACAAGCAGTACTCCTTCGCCTGCGCGATCCCGAACGACGCACCCGGGCTCCGCTACATCGCCCGCGAGCCGCTCGACTACGGCCGCCCCCGGCATGACCATCCGCTCGGGTCCAGGTTCGAGGAGTCCGACGCCGTCGTGGTGTTCGACGACGTGCACGTGCCCTACGAGCGGTGCTTCGTCCTCGGCGACCCGGACCTGTGCAACGGCTTCTACCAGCGGACCTCGGCCGTCGTGCACATGACCCACCAGGTCATCACCCGTACCACCGCCAAGACCGAGTACATCCTCGGGCTGGTCTCGCTGCTGACCCAGGCCATCGGCATCGAGCAGTTCCAGCACGTCCAGGCCGACGTCGCGGAGGTCATCGGCACGCTGGAGACGCTGCGCGCGTTCAGCCGCGCCGCCGAGGCCGACGCCGCGATCAACGAGTTCGGGGTGCTCACCCCGGCCTGGGCGCCGCTGAACACCGCCCGCAACCTATACCCCAGGCTGTACCAGCGGTTCCCCGAGATCCTGCGCAAGCTCGGCGCCTCCGGCCTGATGGCCACGCCCACGCAGGCCGACGTCACCGGGCCCGCGGCGGCCGACATCGAGACCTACCTGCAGGCCGCCGCGCTGGGCGGAGCGGACCGGGTCAAGCTGTTCCGGCTGGTGTGGGACACCTGCATCTCGGCCTTCTCCGGCCGCCAGGCGCTGTACGAGTACTACTTCTTCGGCGACCCGGTGCGGATGGCCGGCGCGTACGTCAGCAGCTACGACCGCGAGCCCTACCAGGCCGCGGTCCGGGCCTTCCTCGACCGCGACTAACGGCGCGCGGCATCCCCGGCGGAATCGAAGCCCCGCGTGATCAGGGCGCCCACTTACCCACTGTGAAGGTGGGATGCCAGAGGCTCAAGGGCCAGACGAGGACCGAGATAATGTACTGGACCCAGCTATGGAGCCCCGCCACCGTGCCAGGAGTCCCCGGTATGTGGGGAGATGCCGTGTTGTAGAAGACACCGATCAGGATGTAGACCGCGATCAACAGACCTCGAATGCTGAAGAGAGTCTTCAGGAAGTCCACTCAGTTCACATCCTCCCGGTGGATACTTGTGACCACCTGTAGGCACCCCGTCGCTGCGATCTGGCTACGGTGGCGAGCTGACCGCTTTTTCTACGATAGGCCATGCGTCGCCGCCCGCCTGGCTGACACTCCGGACGGCCGCCAGTGCGCTGGTGGTCTCGCGGGCGGTCCTTCTCGTCCCGGGGCAAGCACCACGGTCCGTTCGGAAAAATCATGATGCTGAACGGGCCACAGTTCCTGCCCTGCGGGCCGCCGGATCAGAGCCGGTGTCTTCGGCCGCCCAGCGTGCTCGATCCGCGGCCTTATCAGGTTCCCTGGTGCGACGCCTTCAGCTTCTCCTCGGCCATCTCGCGCAGCCGGTAGCGCTGGGTCTTGCCGGTGGTCGTCTTGGGCAGCTCGGCCACGAACTCGACCACCCGGGGGTACTTGTACGGCGCGATGCACCGCTTGGCGTAGTCCTGCAGCTCGGCGGCTTTCTCGGCGCCCGCGGTACAGCCTTCGCGCAGGACCACGAACGCCTCGACGATCATGCCCCGGTCGGCGTCGGTGACGCCGACCACGGCCACCTCCGCGACGTCCGGGTGGCCGAGCAGCGCCTCTTCGACCTCCGGGCCGGCGATGTTGTAGCCGGCCGAGATGATCATGTCGTCGCTGCGCGCCCGGTACCAGTA